>JAJZID010000074.1 GCA_021810705.1 Actinomycetes bacterium | reverse complement strand
GATCGACCGTCGGGCCTACCTGGTCACCGGCGACCGAGACCTGCTGGTCCTCGCCGAAGATCTCCCAATTCTCACACCAAAGCAGTTCCTGGCCGAGCTTGAGCAACAGCGCTGAGACGGCCGCGTCGCCTGCCACTCGGGGCGAGGAGCAGCCGGCGACCCGACCCCAACACCATCTTCTCCGGCTCCTCGCCAATGCGATCGCGTGGTTGAACGGTGTGGATTCGCAAAGGCGATAGCCGACCAAGGGGGCCAGCCTCCGGGGCTGGTAAGACTCGCTAGTATTACTGACGTGAGAGTCACTCAAAAAGGGCAGGTCACGATCCCGCTTGAGGTTCGTCGCGCGCTCGGGATCGCACCGGGGACCGAGGTTCGCTTCGAACTTGACGACGGCACTGCCAGGCTGGTTCCCGACCGTGAACGAGCCGCGGAAGAGATAGCCCGTATCCGCGGCGCCGGCGACATCGAGCTGAGCACTGACGCGATCCTTGCGCTGACTCGCGGGTGAGCGCGACCGCAGGCACGGTGGTGGACAGCAGCGTTCTGCTGGACGTGTTCACCGAGGATGAGACCTGGCTTGCGTGGTCACAAGCGCGATTGAGCGAGGCCGCAGGGCGTGGGGCGCTGGTGCTCAACGCCGTCGTGCTCGCCGAGATCGCTCCGCGCTTCTCGCGTGTCGAGCGACTGCGCGACGCACTGCCGTCGATGTGCGTCATCGAAGAGATCCCACTGGCTGCCAGCTTCCTGGCCGGTCATGCTCACGCCGAGTACCGCCGCGCAGGCGGTAGCCGTCAGGCGATTCTGCCCGACTTCTTGATCGGTGCTCATGCAGCCGTGACGGGCCGCCCGTTGCTTACACGAGACCCCACCCGCATCGCGCGCTACATCCCCGGCACCCATCTCATCTCGCCCTGACTGCAACGCGAGAGCCCGAGGGCGCCCGTCGCGCGGTTGCGCCTGACGATCGGTAGCTGTGCGAGGTGACGACGCGCGCCTGCGATGAGCGGATCTCTCAGAGGCGCATGGCGAGCCCGTGCTACTTGACCCAGGGCTCCTCGACTGGCTCTCCGCCACCGACGTAGTGGGCACCGAGAGCGACGAACTCGAGGCCGTCAGGCCCGGCTTCGAAAGCGCGTGCGACCTGCGCGTCGACGCGTATGGCGTCGAACGGTCGGACCGGGATGATGTCGTCTGCGAGCTTGGCGTTGCCGCTGCCGTGGAGGATGAGGTAGATCTCCTCGGCGTGTGTGTGGCCAAAGCCGCAACAAGTTGCGCCAGGTTGGCCTCGAGCAGCGCCGCCTGATCGGCGGGACGGTGCTGACTGCCGTGGCGGGACAGGAGCACGGACGGCGAGGCGCTCTTTCGGGCTGTGAGCAGGGTGTCAAATCGGTGTCCGCCGACACGACGACGCGGCCCTCACGAGCCGCCAAGTCGAAGATCTCTTCGTTGCGGGCGGCGTGCATCCGCAGCGAACGGACGTGCACGGCGTCATGCCCGGCAGCAGCGCGCGCTTCGCCAACCGCAGGCGAGAGCGCGTTATCGATCAGAAACCTCAGCCTGCGAGCGGAAGCTCACGCTCGCGAGCCGTTTCGGCGGCATAGCGCAGCGCTTCTCGGACGTCTGTCGCCTCGAGGTCCGGGTAGGCCTCCACGATCTCAGTCTCAGTCATGCCCTCCGCAACCATCCCAACCACGGTCGCGACCGCGATCCGCATACCCCGGATGCAAGGAACACCATCCATCTGGCCCGGTTCAACCGTGATCCGCTTAAACGTCATGCGCAAAGGCTCGCCGCGTCTTCGGGCAGTTCCGGACGATCTCGACCAAGCGCTCGTCCGGTAACACCCGGCACGGTTCGCTATCCCTTTCATCGTGGAGCTAGATTCCGAACCGCGAGTGCATCAGCGACGTAGAAGCGCTCCGTGCGCTCCGGGGCTGACGATTCCTTGGCCCGGATAGGACTCGTAGGAGGACGTCGAGTCGTCGCTATCGCTTGGCCACGGCACCGCAAACCTCGGGCTCGGTAGGGTGGTGATTCCGTTCGCCGCCATGCCGAGCCCAGGACACGGCGACTCGCTGATCATCGGGCCGGTGGAAGCGGGATCGATAGTTGGCGGCAGATCCCGCGAGCGGTCGGAGCCTTGATCTCACGGTGGTGCGGAACAATCGAGCGATCCCCGGTGGTGGGGTTCTCCCACAGCTCGTGGTTGGCGCCCTCTCGAAGGAGCCGGCAACCGTGGTCCTGGAGGGGTCGCTCGAGGTCGCGCTTTTTCACGCAGCAATCTCAACGGACTCGACCAGCGCCCACCCCGGCTGCGGGATGCTCTCGCCGCGGGCACGACGCTCGTCAAGCACCATCGAGATCGCATCAAGCACCATCGACCGTGCCTGTTCGAGGTCTTCGCCCTGAGTCTGAACCTCGGGCAGTTCGGGCACGTGCGCATACACCCAGCCCGCGCCCGCGTCCTCGTAGACCACGTTGAACTTCAGCGCGCTCATCTGCAGAACGGTAACGCAGCACCGACCGGAGTCTGAGGCGTACCTCGACCAGAGCCAGGGGCACAGACGATCGCTTCCACCTGCGAACCTCTCAACCGTTAGCGATTGGTCTGGCGACGTTCGGTGCCTGCGGCTCAGCGCGAGCCGTGTCCGGATCGGCGCGTACGGTCTGGATGGGTGCCGAAGAAGTACCGAGAGGTTCGTGCTGCGCTGCAGGAAGCCGGCTGGGAGGTTGTCCACGAGCGTGGCTCGCACGAGGTGTGGGCGCATCCGCAGCGGCCCGAGCGGATCGTCGTCGCGGGCAAGGGCAGTGCGACGGTGCCGGTTGGGACGCTCGGTAGCATCAGGAAGGCAACCGGCCCCGAGCATTTGCGTTGAGCGAGTACGTGGTCATCTACGAGCAGGCCGAGGACGGCGAGTGGGGGGCTTACCTCCCGGACGTTCCTGGGGTCGTTGCGCTTGGCGCGACGCGCGAGGAGGTAGCGGCTGGCATCGAGGAGGCTCTGGCCGCCTACGCCGAGGATCTCTCCGAGCGTGGTCTCGGATTGCCAGCGCCCCACCACATCGCTGGCACCGTAGCCGCTTAGTCCCTGAGGGGCCAGGGGCGCCGGACGCCACCTGAGCATTGCCTTTCGCGTTCAGCGTCGACAACACGCCAAGCTTGAGCTTTGGCAGACATCGCGGCCGGTGTCGCGTGGGCGGTTAGGCAGCTGCGCCGCAACAGAACTCGTTGCCGTCGGGATCGCGATACACCGCGACGCCATCAACGCACTCCGACCCGCGATCACAGGTGGGGAAAAACCATGATCACACCTGGGGAGATCTCGTGATCCTTGACGGACTGATCCTCAGCGACCGTCCATACCGCCTCAGTCTCGTGCGGGAAGAACGTCGGCGGCCCGAGAAGCTTCTCCTACCACCTCAGCGCGGCCACATAGTTGCGCACCCGTAGGCCCGCGAAGAGGTGCACAGACACAGTCCCGAGTCTATGCGCAGGCTCAGCAGCAGTAGCGCTTTCGCTGACGCGCTGGCACCGCCCTGACGATCGCATCGGCGACGATTCGTCGTCCTCAAGATGCGGTGTATTGGCGAGTGCCGGGTGCGTCGGTGGTCCGGGCCAGCGGTGCTGCTTTCGGTTCACCGCGAGTAGGTCTGTTTTGGCTCGCCCAGGGCCGAGCGCTCAACCCGGTGCTCTGACGTCGGGGAGGCGGAGGTTGCCCTGCTGTGTCAAGGGGCAGCGGCAGGTGCGTTGGTGGCGCCGCGCTGGTTGGAGCGTGTTTGAAGGAGCACGCTGGCGAGTACGAGGCCGAGGCCTAACCAGCCGAGCGGGGAGAGATGTTGGTGTGCGACGAGGGCAGCCAGGGCAGCCGCCACGGCGGGCTCCAGCAGGCTGAGGAGCGTCGCGTCGCGTGCCGTGGTGGTTCGCAGACCGTGACCGAACAGGACGTACCCGATGGTCATCGGGATCAGGCCGAGGTACCCGGCGACGAGAATGCCTCGGCTGCTCGTGAGCAGCGTCGAGCCGGTGATCAGGAGGATCGGAATCAGTACCAACGAGCCGAGCCCGAACAACGCGCCGACTGTCGCGCGGGAGCTGGCGCTGCGGGCGATGATGTCTGAGGCGGCGACCGTGTAGCCGGCGTAGCAGCAGGCCGCGGTGAGCGCGAGGATGACCCCGACTAGCAGCTGCATGTGGTGCGCGAGCTCGGCGCGGCCGGTCCCGAGCAGCGCCGCCCCGAGGAGCGCGATGGCTACGGTCGCCACCCATCGTCTGGTGAGGCGGCGGCCGTGGCGGAATCGTTCGATCAGTGCCGCTGCAATCGGCGCTGCCCCGATTGAGAGTGTGACGCCGACCGCGACGCCGGCATCCGCCATCGACGTGTAGAAGGCCAGTGGGTAGGCCACAACGAAGCCAGCGCCGAGCCAGAGCGCCCGCCCGCCAGCGCGGGTGGTAATCAGGCGAAGCGCAGCACGGCGTGCACCCAGGAACAAAGCGATCCCGCCAATCCCCATCGCCGCGGCGCCGATCGCCAGCGAGCTGGCGCTGCGGGGAGCAAACGTCGCGGCCGTTCCAGTCGTCCCCCACAGCACGGCTGCTCCCAGCACCGACCAAGTGCCCGCGTTTGCTCGAAGGGCAGGCGCCGAGCGCTCTGCGCTTGCACGCCGTGCCACGGGCGTGCGTGCGCGGGCAATCGCCGACTCGGCGGTGCTGGACTCGTTCATTTCTCGGCCAGGATCAGCCGGGCGAGGCTGCGAGCGCGCTTCAGCCGTTCGGGGCTGCCCTCGATGCCGGCGCTCACTACGCCTCCCTCCAGGATGAGGAACAGGTGCTCGCCGAGTTGCTCGGGATCGGTCGCGCCCGCGGCGGCGCAGCGCTCGGTGAGGATACGGCGCACTTCATCCTTGTGGGCGCGAACCGCCTCGCGTCCCGGATGGCCAGTGGGAAGCTCGGCCGCCCCGTTGAGCAGCCCACACCCCCGAAACCCCTGCACGTAGGCGAGGGCCGCGTGATCGAGGTACGCATCGAAGACCGCCAGCACTTCCCCTGTCGCGCTGCCGGCGCGCCGCGTGCGTTCCTCGAGCAGACCCAGCCATTCGGCGTGGCGCCGATCGAGATAGGCGACCACTAGCTCGTCCTTGGAGGCGAAGTTGTTGTAGAGGCTCATCTTCGCCACCCGCGCCTCCGCGATGATCGCGTCGATCCCGGTGGCGGCGATCCCCTCGGCATAGAACCGCCTGCTCGCGGCCTCCAACAGTTTCTCTTTCGCCAGTCCCACGCCAAAAAGCATATCAATTAGGTAGACGGGTCTACCTATTCTCGGAAGACCGCCGGAGCCACCGCCGTCATAGGAGCGAAAGCACCGTCGTCAGCACTCGCTTTCCTGGTTGGCGAGAATGCCGCCGACCGTCGCCCTCGCACCCACCTCGCGCGGAAGGCGCCGAGGACCAGCCCATCGCTTGACCAGGTCGCAATCGTGCGCCACAATTGTGGCGTGAGCACTGAACCTCTGCGAACCGTCCGAGACCATCTCTCAGAGATCGTCGACCGTGTCGAACGTGAGCACGACCGGGTGGTGATCACCCGCAACGGCCGTGACGCAGCTGTGCTGATGAGCGCAGCCGACCTGGCGGAACTCGAAGAAACCCTCTCAGTTCTCAGCGACCCAGCAGCACTCGCCGACATCCGCGAGGCCGACGCCGCATACGCCAGCGGCGACGTGCTCCGCGGGATCGACGCGGTCCGTGCGCTGCAGTCGTGAGCGCCGACGGCCACTACGAGCTCATCGTCACGCCACCAGCCGCCAGAGCGATCTCAGAGCAGCTGCCCGAGCCGGTAGCAGCAGCCGTCATTGAGTTCCTCACCGCCAGCCTGATCAGAGAGCCGCGCAGAGTCGGCAAGCAACTGCGTCGTGAGCTGGCCGGAATCTGGTCAGCGCGACGTGGTAGCTATCGCGTGCTCTACCGGATCCGCGAGAACCCACGCGAGGTCATCGTCCTGCGCATCGAGCACCGCAGCGACGTTTACCGACCACGCTGACCCGCCGAAGCCGACCCCCCAGCCCTACTCTGCCACCAAGACGGGTATCGCAGTCGTCGAACCAGCTGACCCGCCATGCGCGGTGCGACGCGAAGTCGCACGACACGAGTGAACTACCCGGACTGGAGGATCAGAGAAATGTGAGCGAGTAGTTCCAGGTCCGTGCTCGATGGCCTGTCCCCGCCCCTGATGTGCGCTGCCGGTAACGACGGGGTGCTGAGCTCAGGGGGAAGCCGAAGCGTTGCTGGTTTCATCCCGGTGGCGTGGGCGAGGGGAAGACCGCGCGGGTGAACGACGTGAACCCCTGTTTGATGCCTCGTGAAGCGGAGCCTCGCATGGTGGGATGTTGTGGCGGGGTTTAGGGACTAGCCGTGGTGGAGCGGCAGGCGCCGGCTGAGAACGCGCCTCAGTCCGGGATGAGCACCGTCGTCCTCGGGGCACAGGGGGCACCCACCCCGGTCGCAGCTCGTGCGTGCGGAACGCGGTAACCCCGTCCGGGTCCGGCCCTGTGTGGGTCGGTGGGCCGACCGTGAGGAGAGCCGACCCCTTGGCGGGAGTGGGATGACCGAGAAGCGAATGCCGGTGGCCGAAAGGCAGCAGGAAACCGGGACATGAATGGCTGGCCCCTCTGCCAGTCGTCTCGGATAACTGGCCGGATACCGGGCTGGTGCCCGGACTCGAAAGGGTGCTGACGCGGTCAGGTGAGCCTGTGAAGAGAAAGATGACCGAGATCCCGGAACCCGAGGACAAGCTGGACGCCATGACCACGGTCACGGTGAGTGGACCAGAGGACGACGCCGAGCGCTGGCGCCAGATCGATTGGCGGCGCTCGGAGGCGGACGTACGGCGGTTGCGGCAGCGGATCTTCACGGCGTCGAAGGCGGGGGACCTTTCGAGGGTCCGCCGGTTGCAGAAGTTGATGCTCCGCTCGCGCGCGAACACGCTGATCAGCGTGCGGCGGGTGACGGAGCGCAACGCCGGTCGTCTGACGGCAGGCGTGGACGGCGAGGTCGTGCTGACCCCGGAGGCCAAGATCCAACTGGTCGACAGGGTTCAGCAGAACGCCGAGCCGTTTACAGCGATGCCGGTCAGGCAGGTGTACATCCCCAAGCCGGGTGGCAAGCGGCGCCCGCTCCGGATCCCCGTGATCGTCGATCGCGTGCACCAAGCACGGGTCGTCAACGCGTTGGAGCCCGAGTGGGAGGCGCGGTTTGAGCCGAGGTCCTATGGATTCCGGCCGGGCCGCGGATGCCAAGACGCGGTACAAGCCATCCACCTGACCGCCAAGGGCAAGAGCGCGCGGCGGCTGTGGGCGCTGGACGCGGACCTGGCATCGGCGTTCGACCTGATCGCCCACGATCACATCCTCGACCAGCTCGGCTCGTTCCCCGCGAGGGAAATGATCCGGGCATGGCTGAAGGCTGGCGTGGTTGTGCAAGGTCGGCTGCATCGCACCGAGGACGGCGTTCCTCAGGGCGGGTTATGCGCAGCTGCGCATAAAGACCCCTACGGTGTGCCCTCCTAAGCGCGGTCAGCAGGCTGTCGGGCAAACGCCAGTCGCTTCTGCTCCACCCAGAGAGGAGCGGCCACGACAGCGCCGAGTTGACCGCTACAGCTCGATCGGAGCAGCGGGCCGATCTCAGGTTGCTTTGGGCAGGGCCCGTGATGAAGCAAGCCGGGCCGAGGCGGCCGAAGGAGAGATATGGCCGCCGTTGGCCCGGCAGGCGTGATGGAGCTAGAGAGCGATTCTGGCGCTGGGAACGATCTGGGGGTCGTCCAGCGTCACGAGCCGCACGCTGAACCGCAAACGACGGCGGGTGCGGAGGTGCTCACAGCCGGCGCGGCGGTACTGAGCTGAGTGCAGATGCTCCACGCCAGGAGCGAGACGATCCCGGTGGCGATCAGCTTCATGAGAATTGCGTCGAGAATGATCATTGCGCCCTCCTCCCGAGCTTGCCGCGGCAGATGTGCTCGGCGTTGTTGGTCCCGCCTTGCGGTTCCGTGTCTCCCCGGCGACCGCTTGGCCCGATAGGGAATCTTTCATACGACCTGAGGCTGTCACCGGGGACGACCACGTCCTCCGGGAACCTCATGTAAGGCCGTCTATCGCGTCGAGCGCGCTGCGCACTGATTCGATGTCGCGAGAAATCAAATCAACGACATGCGATCGGCATATGTGAAGAATCCTCGCCCGGGCGTTCGTGACATAGGCTCGCCAGCAAGCGGGAAGGCCGACGATCCGGTCACAGGTCCCGAGGCTGCTGACCTGTACATGCGCTCGCTATCCGGAAGTTTTCGGTTCCAGGGCGTGAAAACGCCTGGAATCGCTGGGCGCGCGCGGTTCCGGGCGGGGTTTTGCTTGGCTACTTGTTGGTGGTGAGGCCGAGCAGTTAGAG
>JAJZID010000073.1 GCA_021810705.1 Actinomycetes bacterium | reverse complement strand
CTTGTCGTGCAACGGGACATCTCCAGCGGCTCCGTGCTAATAGCGGCGGCGCCGGTTCCGTGAATTCTTACTCGAGCGGTGGATCGCTTCAAACTCCTCAAGTGACCTGCCAGAGCCTACCGCCACACACGTCAGCGGTGACTCGGCAATGTGGGCGGGCATCTGGGTCTCGTGCCGCATACGCTCGTCCAAGCCCTGCAGCAGCGACCCGCCCCCGGCCAGCATGATGCCGCGGTCCATGATGTCGGATGCCAGCTCCGGCGGCGTCCGGTCGAGCGTCTCCTTGACAGCGTCGACGATCTGTGAAACCGGCTCCTCCAGCGCGCCCCTGATCTCCTCGCTGGTCAAAACGACCGTCTTGGGCAGACCGGAGACCATGTCGCGACCGCGGATCTCCGCCTGCACCTCGTCGGGCATCGGGAACGCCGAGCCGATCTCGAGCTTGACCTCCTCAGCGGTCTGCTGGCCGATCAACAGCTTGTACTCACGCTTGACGTAGTTGATGATCGCCTCGTCAAGCTCGTCACCGGCCACCCGGATCGACTGCGAGACGACGATCCCGCCGAGCGAGATCACCGCCACCTCGCTGGTGCCGCCGCCGATGTCCACGACCATCGACCCGGTCGGCTCGCCGACCGGCAGGCCGGCGCCGATCGCGGCCGCCATCGGCTCCTCGATCAGGTATGCCTGGCGCGCGCCGGCGGAGAGACAGGCCTCCTCGACCGCACGCTTCTCGACGCCGGTCACGCCGGAAGGCACACAGACAACCACGCGCGGGTGGGCCCAGCGGTTCTGGTGCACCTTCTGGATGAAGTGGCGCAGCATCTCCTCGGTGACCTCAAAGTCCGCGATCACGCCGTCCTTGAGCGGCCGGATCGCCGAGATCGTGCCCGGTGTGCGCCCGAGCATGCGCTTGGCCTCGATGCCCACCGCGTGAACCTCCCCGGTGCGGGAGTCAACGGCCACGACGCTCGGCTCGGAGAGCACGATCCCGCGGCCGCGGACATAGACCAGCGTGTTGGCGGTGCCCAGATCGACGGCCATGTCGCGGCCGCCAAAACCTGTCAGGTAGGTGAAAAAGCCCATTTGGTGATGAGAGGGTTCGAGGGTTCAGACGGGCGGCAGCTACGGTCCGGGTGAAACCCTGAGCCATTCCCATCGGTCGAGCCGAGTGTATCCGAAGTCAGGCGACTTTCGACCATTTGCAAACGTTAAATCGCTGGAAAGATGAGCGACGGCTCAAGCTCGACGAGCGCAGCGACCGGCAGGCCCACCACGTTCAGGTAATCCCCTGCGATCGCCTCCACGAGCGCCGCCCCTCGACCCTGGATCGCGTAGGCGCCGGCGCGGTCGCGCCATTCGCCGGTATCGAGATACCACTCGAGCACACCGTCGGTCATCGCTCTGAAGCGAACCTCCGTGACGGCCACGGTGGTCCGCTGGCGACCGTCGGCCAGCAGGCAGAGCCCGCTCACCACACGGTGGCTGCGCCCCGCCAGCGCCCGCAGCGTCGCGGCAGCCTCGCTCCGGCCGCCGGGCTTGCCGTAGAGACGGTCGCCGAGTGCGACGACCGTGTCGACCCCGAGCACCGGCTGCTCGCCGGCCCCCACCGCCAGCGCCTTGCGCCGTGCGTTGTTGACTGCGACCTCGAGCGGGTCGCCCTCCTCCAGCTCCTCCGCGCCGCTGACACTAACCGTGAAGCTGACGCCGAGCTGCTCGAGAATCGCGCGCCGCTGCGGCGAGCCCGAGGCGAGGATCACAGCCCGGGGAAGAAGAGTGCGGCCTCCCGCGCGGCCGACTCCGGCGAGTCCGAGCCGTGCACCATGTTGGTGCCGATCGCCACCGCGTAGTCGCCACGGATCGAGCCCGGAGCGGCCTGCAGCGGGTTGGTCGCGCCGATCACCTGCCGCGCCGCGGCGACCGCCTGCTCGCCCTCGAGCACCATCGCCACCAGCGGCCCCGAGGTGATGAATTCGACAAGCTCGGAAAAGAACGCTTTACCCTCGTGCTCGGCGTAATGCCGCTGGGCGGTCTCCCGGGTCAGGGTGCGCAGCTCGAGGGCGACCAGTCGCAGGCCCTTGCGCTCGAAGCGCGCGATGATCTCGCCGGTCAGGTTGCGGGCAAAGGCATCGGGTTTTACGAGGATCAGCGTTCGCTCAGACATGGGTGGCGCTCCTTCAGGCTCGAGATGGTTGGCGGGCGTTGCGCCCGCGCGCAGGTTAGCGGCCTTCTAGACCAGGTCCGATGGCGGCGGATAGACCACCGTCTGCTGCGGGTCGCGGCGCGCGCGGCGCTGGCGGTAGCTCGCAGACACGGCCGGCTCGCGCTCGCGCTCGGTCTCGCAGTACGGGCAGATCCGCCAATCGGCCTCGAGCGGCTTGCGGCAGTTGACGCACGCGTCCTTGAGCTTCTGCAGGCAGTGGGGGCAGCGCAGGAACTCCCGCTCCACGGCCTGATCGCAGTGGGGGCATGCGCGTACTCCGAGCTGCTCGATTCGAGCCTGGGCCGCCTCGATCTCGAGCTCACGCTCGCGCGCATCCTCGAGGTACTCCGGAGGCCGCACGATCGTGTAGACGAGCGTGCCGATGAACGGGAACAGCGCCACGAGCGTGGCGCACGCCACCAGCACGCCGTCGTCGATACGCCGACGGGCGTCAGCCCACGTGTGGTAGACGAGCGCCAGCCATAACACCACCAAGAGGGCCAGCACGAGCACCACCGCGAGGCTGGCGGTGTGACTGTGGATACCGAAGATGCCGGCCCAGAGCGCCACTCAACCAGCGAGTGTAAACCCCAGCGCCACTACAGCAGGATGCGGCCCAGGAGATAGCCGATCGCGAAGAAGACGAGGATCGTGACCGCGACGCTCGCTGCGACCAGTCCCATCATGCGCAACAGCCGCGGCGGTCGTTCGGGGTCATGCCCGCTCACAGCATCGATGCGCGCCGGCGACCGGCGGTGAACTCGTCCTGCAGCAGCTCGGAGACCAGATACAACGAGCCGGTCGCGATCACGACGCCGCCTGCGCCAGCGAGCGTGCGCGCGCGGCGCAGCGCCGCATGCGCGGTGGGGACGACCTCGTGGTCGGTGGCCAGCTCCGGCGCCAGCTGGTCGAGCAGCGCGCTGAGCGTCGGTGGTGGCAGCACGCGCGGGTTGTGGCTCGAGGTCAGCACCAGCGCGTCACACGCGCCTGCCAGGGCGCGCAGCATCGCAGCCGCATCCTTGTCATCGAGAATTGACACCACCGCCACCACGCGGCCGCCATCACCCCGGTGTCTGGTAACGATCGCCGGCAGCGACTCGATCAGCGCGGCCACGCCATCCGGATTGTGGGCGCCGTCCAGGAGTGTCAACGGCTGCTGATCGATCTCCTGCAGACGGCCGGGGACACGCACGCGCGCCGCCGCCGCAGCGGTCGCGGCCTCGTCCAGGGAACCCAGAAAGGCGCCGGCGGCGGCGCGGGCCAGGGCGAAGTTGCGCCGCTGGTATGACCCCAGTGCCGCCAGCTCGGCGTGCGGATCAGCCTCTGCCTGGATCAGCCGCGCGCCGCGCTCCGCGGCGATCTCGTGGGCCACCGCGAGCGCGTCCGGGTGCATGCCTGAGCCGAGCACCAGGGTCGCGCCGGGCTTCACCACGTCGAGCTTCTCCCTGGCTATGGCGCTCACCGTCGGACCAAGCCAGCGCGTGTGCTCGAGGCCCACGCTGGTGAGCACCTGCACCTTGGACGGGATCACGTTGGTGGCGTCGTAGCGGCCGCCGAGGCCGGCCTCGATCACCGCCACCTGGACCTGGCTCGCCGCCAGCTCCGAGTATGCGGCGGCGGTCAGCAGCTCGAACTGCGTGACCGGATCCTCGGCGCCCGATGAGCGGTTGACCTGCTCAGCGGCGCGCAGCGCCCGTTCGATCGCATCCGCGAACCGTTGCGGGGTGATGTCCTGCTCGTCGACACGGATCCGCTCGTTGAAGCCGATCAGATGCGGAGAGGTGTATGCCCCGACCCGCAGACCGTGTCCGGCGAGGATCGCGGCGATCATGCGCGTCGTCGATGACTTGCCGTTGGTCCCGACGACGTGGATCGATTCGAACCGACGCTCCGGGTGCCCGAGCGCCGTCATCAGCCGCCGCATGCGCTCCAGGCCAAAGCGCATACCGAACAGCTCCAGCGACAGCAGACGCTGCTCGGCCTCCTGCGGCCCCATGGTCAGAGCGCCTCCAGCTCGGCGCGCAGCGTCGCCAGCTTTGCGCGCTCGGCGTCGACGACCGCCGGTGGCGCCTTGGCGAGGAAGCCGGGGTTGGCAAGCTTGGCCTCGGCGCGCTCGGTCTCGGCCGCCAGCGCACGGCGCTTGTCCTCGCGCCTGCGGGCGGCCGCCTCCGCGTCGAAACCATCCGAGGCCAGCACGTCCACGGTCCCGCTCGGCACCGGGATCGTCGCCGCAACCGCGCCCGCACCGGCGTCGGCGACGAGCTCGAGCCTGCCCAGCCGCGCCAGCTGGGCAGCCGTGGCCGCGTACCCAGCCGCCTGCAGCCGGGCCTTCAACACAACGCCGGGGCGCACGCCGGCGCCGTCACGCCAGGCGCGAACCGCCTGCACCGCGGCGATCAGCCGCTCGGTCTCCTCCGCCGCGGCGGCGTCCACGGGCGGCGCCGACGCAAAACCTTCGCGCGCGGCCAAGAGGCCTTTCGCGCCCGGCAGGTGCGCGTAGATCTCCTCGGTCACGAACGGAATCAGCGGGTGCGCGAGCGTCAGCGTCTGCGTGAGGACGTGCAGCAGCGTTGCGGCGGTGTCGTCGTCACCGTCGTAGAGGCGCGGCTTGACCAGCTCCAGATACCAGTCGCAGAGCTGCGCGTAGATGAAGTCATACAGCGTCAGCGCGGCGCGACTGAAGTCAAAGTCATCGATCGCCTCGTGAACCTCGGCGATGGCCTGGTCGAGCCGCTCCAGGATCCAGTGGTCCTCGGGCGCGGCCGGACTGGCCTGCGCTCGCACCGCCGACCCAACGCGACCGAGGACCAAGCGCGAGGCGTTCCAGAGCTTGTTTGCCAGGCCGTGGCCCTGGGCCACCTTGTCCTCGTTGAACGGCACATCCTGGCCGGATGACATGGCCAAAAGTCCCCATCTGACCGCGTCCGCGCCGTAGGCTGGGAACTCGCCGGGGTCGGCCCCCGTGGCGGGGGCAAAGACCGGGGGTCGCGGCCCACCGTCGATCAGGTCCAGCGGATCGATCCCGGTGCCCAGCGACTTGGACATGCGGCGACGGTCCGGCGCCTGGATGATCGAGTGCACGTAGACGTCGGAGAACGGGATCTCGCCGGTGAACTCGATCCCCATCATGATCATGCGCGCGACCCAGAGGAAGATGATGTCGCGGGCCGTGGAGAGCACGTCGGTCGGGTAGAAGGCGGCAAGCTCGGGTGTGCGCTCAGGCCAGCCGAGCGCCGCAAAGGGCCACAGTGCGCTCGAGAACCAGGTGTCGAGCACGTCCGGGTCACGCAGCCAACCGGGCCCGTCAGGCGGCGTTGTGGCGACGTGCACGCGCCCGTCCTCGTGGTAGTAGACGGGCAGCTGGTGTCCCCACCAGAGCTGGCGGCTGATGCACCAGGGGCGGATGTTCTCCATCCAGTCCAGGTAGACCTTGGCCCAGCGATCCGGGTGGAAGCGCACCCGCCCGGACCTGACCACGTCGATCGCCGGCCGGGCCAGCTCGTCCATGCGCATGAACCACTGCAGCGAGATCAGCGGCTCGATCCGACTGCCCGAGCGCTGGCTGAAGGGCACCGTGTGCGTGTAGGGCGCGCGACGCGCAAGCAGGCCGAGCGCATCGAGCTCGCTGACGATCGCAGCCTGGGCATCGGCGGCGCTCAGACCCAGGAACCGCTCGGGTACGGCCTCGCCCTCCATGCGGCCGTCCTCGCCGATCACACTGAGCTGCGCCAGGCCGTGGCGAGCGCCGATCTCGAAATCGTTGGGGTCGTGGCCGGGGGTGATCTTCAGTGCGCCGGTGCCGAACTCGGGCTTCACGTAGGGGTCGGCGATGATCTTCAGCCGGCGACCGCTGATCGGCAGGGTCGCGCTCTCTCCGATCAGGCGCTGGTAGCGCTCGTCGTCGGGGTGCACGGCTATCGCCACATCCGCCAGCATGGTCTCGGGACGAACGGTGGCGACGGTGATCGCACCACTGCCGGAGTCGAGCGGGTAGTCGATGTAGTAGAGCGTGTCGGTGACCTCACGCTCCTCCACCTCGAGGTCGGAGATCGCCGAAAGGCTGCCGGGATCCCAGTTGACCATGTAGCGATCGCGATAGATGTAGCCCTTCTCATAGAGCGCGACGAAGACCTCCAGCACCGCTTGGGCGTATGCCGGGTCCAAAGTGAAGCGCTCGTCGGCAAAGTCAGCGGTGGATCCAAGGCGCTTGATCTGTTCGATGATGCGCCCGCCGTAGCGCTCGCGCCAGGCCCAGACACGGGCCACGAACTGCTCGCGACCGACCTCCTCACGGCTTGTGCCGAGTCCCACCAGCTCCTTCTCGACCTGGGTCTGCGTGGCGATCCCGGCGTGGTCGGTGCCGAGAATCCACTTTGCCCGCTGGCCGCGCTGACGCGCGCGGCGGATCAGCGTGTCCTGGATCGCATTGTTGAGCGCATGGCCCATGTGCAGGACGCCAGTTACATTCGGCGGCGGGATCGCAATCGAGTAGTTCTCGATCGCAGCGCCGACGGGCTCCGGGTGGCCGATGCCGGCGGCGATCCAGAGCTGCGCGACACGTGGTTCGACCTCAGCCGGGTCGTAGCGAGGGTTCATCTCGGAGGCGGGCATGAGCGGCCGAGTTTAGGGACCGCGCCGTCCGCGGGCCGTCCCTGGGCCGAGCGCCCACCGCAGCGTCAGGCTGCGGCCTCACCCTCGTCGCGGTCATCGTCGACGGCCTGTGTCACGAGCGTCGGCGGTGTGCCCTTCTCGATGGTGTCGCGCGTCACCACGCACTTCTTCACATCGCGGCGGGATGGCAGCTCGAACTGAACCTCGAGCAGCACCTCCTCGATGATCGAGCGCAGCCCGCGGGCGCCGGTCTCACGCTCGAGGGCGCGGTCAGCGATCGAGTTCAGTGCCTCGTCGGCGAAGACCAACTCGATCCCGTCGAACTGGAAGAAACGCTGAAACTGCTTGACCAGCGCGTTCCTGGGCTCGGTGAGGATCTGCATCAGCTCGGCCCGCGAGAGCTGGTGTACCGCCGACACCACGGGCAGGCGGCCGATGAACTCCGGGATCAGCCCGTACTGGATGAGATCCTCCGGCAGGCAGTGCTCGAACATGTCGCCCAGGTCACGCTCATCCTTGGACTGGATGGTCGCGCCGAAACCGACCCCCTGGTGGCCGATGCGCCGCTCGATCACGCGGTCGAGGTTGGCGAAGGCGCCTCCGCAGATGAACAGGATGTTGGTCGTGTCGATCGACAGGAACTCCTGGTGGGGGTGCTTGCGCCCACCCTGGGGGGGCACGCTCGCGGTCGTGCCCTCGAGGATCTTCAGCAGCGCCTGCTGGACGCCCTCCCCGCTCACATCGCGGGTGATCGACGGGTTGTCGGCCTTGCGCGCGATCTTGTCAACCTCGTCTATGTAGATGATCCCGGTCTCGGCCTTCTTCACGTCGTAGTCGGCCGCCTGGATCAGCTTCAGGAGGATGTTCTCGACATCCTCGCCGACGTATCCCGCCTCGGTCAGCGCCGTGGCGTCGGCGATCGCGAACGGGACGTTGAGGATCTTGGCGAGCGTCTGGGCCAGCAGCGTCTTGCCGCAGCCGGTCGGCCCGAGCAGCAGGATGTTTGACTTCTGCAGCTCGATGTCCTGGTCACCCGACTGCAGCATCTGCACGCGCTTGTAGTGGTTGTAGACGGCCACCGAGAGCGTGCGCTTGGCCTGCTCCTGGCCGACCACATAGTCGCCCAGCACCTCATGGATCTCGCGCGGCTTCGGCAGGTGCTGCAGGTCGAAGTTGGGAGTGGCGGTGAGCTCCTCGTCGATGATCTCGTTGCAGAGGTCGATGCACTCGTCGCAGATGTAGACGCCCGGTCCCGCGATCAGCTTCTTGACCTGGCGCTGCGACTTACCGCAGAAGCTGCAGAGCAGTTGCTCGTTTGAGTCGGTCGGACGTGCCATCGCGCACCTCGGCAGCCTAGTGCTGCGAGATCACCCGGTCGATGATCCCGTAGTCCTTCGCCTCCTCCGAGCTCATGAAGTAGTCGCGCTCGGTGTCCTTGGCCACCTGTTCGACGGGCTTGCCCGTGTGGTGGGAGATGATCTCGTCGAGCCGGTGTCTGAGATCGATGATCTCGCGCGCATGGATCTCGATGTCGGTGGCCTGGCCCTGGAAGCCGGCCGAGACCTGGTGGATCAGGATCTTCGCGTTGGGTAGCGCCATGCGCTTTCCGGCGGCGCCACCGGCCAACAGCAGTGCCCCCATCGACA
>JAJZID010000072.1 GCA_021810705.1 Actinomycetes bacterium | reverse complement strand
GGGTATGTGGTCAACACCGTCTGCTTCTGGATCTTCATCCACCCGGTCGCGTTCGATTACACCCTGTCGTTCGTGGCAGCCTTTCTCTGCGGCAGCGTCAACAACTTCACCTGGAATCGCCACTGGACGTTCAAGGCCCATGAGGAGCACGCCGCTCGGCAGGGGATCCGCTTCCTGATCGTCCAGGCCAGTGTCGCGGCCTGCGCCTATGGTGTGATGGTCGCACTGATCGCGACGACCAACATCTGGAAGGTTCCAGCGGACGCGCTAGCGTGGATCATCGTCACCCCCGTTTCCTTCGTCGTGCAGAAGCTCTGGAGCTTCAAGGCCTGAGTCGCCCGGGGTGGCGGCGGACTCGCCGCTTTATCGGCCCGGTCGTTCTGCTTGCTGTTCTCTGGCTGGCGGCGTCTGTGCCGGCGAGCGCGCTGGCCGCCGGTAATCCGCCGGGGCAGCCGGCGCCGGTCTCGGCGCCGGCGGGCACGCCGGTGCTGGTCGCGGGACCCTACTACGGGCCCGGCCCGTACCACGTCACGGCGATGGACACGCCGCCGTCCGGCTACCGCCTGACCGGCAACCAGGTGCTCGCGGCCGCCTTCGCCAACGCGACCTTCAGGCACGAGCTGCACCGCCGCCCGCACCTGGCGGCCTACGTCTACACGCGCGGGGTCGGCTTCTGGCAGGTGAGCCTGTTCACGCCGCCCGCGCCGGCGGGGCCCAAGCACCAGATCGAGATGCTCGAGCTCTACGTCGCCGACGCGACCGGGGCGGTGACCCAGGTGTGGACCGGCTACCAGGTCGCCTGGACGATGGCGCGCGGCTACCCCGGCGCCTTTGGCCGTGTGATCAACGCGCCCTATGTCTGGCTGCCGCTCTGCGCGTTGTTCCTGCTGCCGTTCATCCCCTGGCGGCGGCGGCCGACGCTCTGGCACCTTGACCTGCTGATGCTGCTCGGCTTCTCGATCTCGCTCGACTGGTTCAACAACGCCGATTTGGGGCTTTCGGTGCCGCTCGTCTACCCGTTTTTGCTCTACCTGCTGATCCGCATGCTGGCGCTGGCGGCCGGCCATGGGCGACCACGGGAGCCGCTGCACACCTGGATCCCGACGCGCTGGCTGGGGGTGGCGCTGATCTTTCTGGTCGGCTTCCGGATCGGGCTGAACGTCGTCGACTCCAACGTGATCGACGTCGGCTTCGCCGGTGTGATCGGCTCAACCAAGCTGATCCACGGCGCGCAGCTCTACGGCCACTGGCCGGCAGATAACCCGGCCGGTGACACCTACGGCCCGGTCAACTACTTCGCCTACGTCCCCTTCCGGATGATCTTCGGCTGGAGCGGCTACTGGGACAACCTGCCCGCAGCGCACGCCGCCGCGATCGCCTTTGACCTGCTCACCATGGTGGGGCTGGTCGTGCTCGGCAGGAGCTGGCGCGATTTGCGGGCGGGCGTGATCCTCGCCTACCTGTGGGCCGCCTACCCGTTCACCGCCTACGTGCTGATGTCGAACTCCAACGACTCGCTGGTGGCGCTGATGGTCGTCGCCTCGCTGGTGGTGATCCGCTATGCGAGCACGCGCGGGGTGCTCGGTGCGATGGCCGGCCTGACGAAGTTCGCGCCGCTCGGACTGGCGCCGCTTTTGTGGCGCGGCGTCGGCCGGCGCCTGCCCTCGCGCTGGGCAACCGCCCGCTTCGCGCTCGCGTACGTGGCGACGATCGCCCTGGCGATGGCGCCGGTGTTCGTCACCCACGACTGGTACTGGTTCTGGCACGACACCATCGTCTATCAGTCAAACCGACCGGCGCCGTTCTCGATCTGGGGCCTGTGGGGCGGCTTCTACGAGACGCTCAGCCTGCCCGAGCACATCGTCCTGGGACTCGCGGTGCTGATCGGCCTGGCGGCGCCGTTCTGGCCGCGTGGCGAGCGCACCATGGTCGAGGTGGCGGCGCTGGGCGCCGCGATCATCATCTGCATGCAGATGGGCATCACCTACTGGTTCTACCTCTACATCGTCTGGTTCTTCCCGCTGGTCGTGATCGCGCTGGTGCTCGCCCACCCCGAGCCCGAGCCGCCCGAGGACGTGCTGATCGCCGCCCGGGTCAGGGCCGGCCTGATGGCGCTGCCGACCTGAGGCGCACGGGGCGCACGGGGCGCGCGCCCACGGCCGGGCCTCACTCGACGGTGACGCTCTTTGCCAGGTTGCGCGGTTGGTCGATGTCGCGCCCCAGCGCCGCGGCGGCGTAATAGGCCAAAAGCTGCAGCGGCAGGCCGAGCAGGATCGGGTCGAGCTCCGGCTCGCTCTTTGGCACCAGCACGAGGCGGTCTGCAAGCGTGCCGAGCTGGCGGTGGGCGACCGCGAGCACCTCGCCGCCGCGCGAGTGGATCTGCTCGAGCGACGCCAGGTTCTTCTCCAGCAGCTCATCGTCGGGCACGATCGCGACGGTCGGCAGCTCCGGCGAGATCAGCGCCAGCGGGCCGTGCTTGAGCTCCGCCGCCGGGTAGGCCTCGGCGTGCACGTAGGAGACCTCCTTGAGCTTTTGCGCGCCCTCCAGGGCCACCGGGTAGCCGCGCACACGACCGATGAAGAAGGAGCTCTGCGCACCTGCGATCCAGGCCGCGAGTTGCTTGAGCTCGTCGTGGGCGGCGAGTGCCTCGGCCGCCTTGTCGGGCAGCTTCGCCAGCGCGCCCAGCAGACGCTGGCCGTCGGCCGGGCCGAGGTCGCGCAGGCGCCCCAAATGCAGCGCCAGCAGCGCAAAGGCGACGGTCATGGACGTGAACGCCTTGGTCGAGGCGACCGACAGCTCCGGTCCCGCGTGCAGGTAGATGCCGCCGTCGACGGCGCGGGCGATGCTCGACCCGGGCACGTTGACGACGCCCAGCACACGCCCGCCCTTGCGGGCGATCTCCTCGACCGCCGCGAGCGTGTCGGCGGTCTCGCCGGACTGGCTGACCGCGACATACAGTGTCTCGGGCTCGATCACCGCGTTGCGGTAGCGAAACTCGGCCGCGGACTCCGCCGCCGCCGGGATGCGCGCCAGTGACTCGAGCATGCCGGCGCCGACCATGCCGGCGTAGAGCGCTGACCCGCAGGCGATCACGTGCACGCGCCGGAACGCGCGCAGCTCGCGCGCGGTGAGGTTCAGGCCGCCGAGGCGGGCGGTGGCAAAACGCGCGTCGAGCCGTCCGCGCAGGGTCGCGTCGATCGCCTGCGGCTGCTCGGAGATCTCCTTGAGCATGAAGTGCGCAAAGCCGCCGCGCTCGTAGTCCGAGGCGGCCGACTCGAGCGTGGTGGCGGTCTTCACGGTGGGGCGCGCGTCGAGCGTCGCGGTCGAGAACGACTCAGCTGTGACCGTCGCCAGCTCACCGTCCTCGAGGTGGACCACCTGTTGGGCGTGGCGCACCAGCGCCGCCATGTCCGAGGCGCACAGCATCTGGTGATCGCCGATGCCGATCAGCACGGGGCTGCCGTTGCGGGCCAGCACGATCCGGTCCGGCGCCGTGGCGTCGAGCACCGCGATCCCGTAGGCGCCATGCACGCGCCGCAGCGCCCGCCGCACCGCCTCCTCCAGGTCGTCGGCGTCCTCGCGGGCGATCAGGTGCGCGAGCAGCTCGGTGTCGGTCTCGCTGCTGAACTGAACTCCTTCGGCACGCAGGCGTTCGCGCAGCAGCGCGGAGTCCTCGATCATGCCGTTGTGCACCACGGCGATGCGGTTTGCCATGTCGACGTGCGGGTGGGCGTTCGCGTCGCTTGGTTGCCCGTGTGTCGCCCAGCGCGTGTGCGCGATCCCGACCTGTCCGCTCAGCCGCTTGGGCATGCTCGCGGCCAGGTCCCTGACCTTGCCGGCGCGCTTGTGCACGCGCAACGTGCCGTTGCGGACGACCGCGATCCCGGCCGAGTCATAGCCCCGGTATTCGAGCCGAGCGAGCCCTTCCAGCAGCACCGGCACGGCATCCTGGCGGCCCACGTAGCCGACGATTCCACACATTTGCCAACCGCTCCTATCCGTAGATCATGCGTCTGACCTGGCGCTCTGAAAGTGCCGGTCCAGGGACCCGTCGTGCCACCAGCTCGCGGGCGATCTGCCCGAGGCTCTGGGCGTTTGTGACGCCCGCTCGCTGCAGCTCGCGGTGGCGGCGGCGGACGAACTCTTCGCTGCTCTCCGAGAAGTAGGCGACGACCTCCTCCACGACCCTCGCGGCGACGCTGCGGGAGATCCCGGACTGCTCCAGGTGGTCCAGCAGCGGACTCAGGTCGTCTGCCGACATCGCCGGTTATTGTGCCAGTGCCACGCCATTTTGGTGCGATTCTGCCCGAAATCGGGCAGATGCACGCGATTTTGCGTCTACAACGGCTCCTGGATGGCGACGATCGATTCCGCGCGCATCGGTGCGCTCGCGCAGCCGATCAGCACACCCTGCAGCCAGGGGTCATCCTCGGCCGACTCAAAGCGCGCGGGCATGTGCGTCACCATCGCGTCGATCGCCTGCTGGCGCTTGACGCCGAGCACGCCGCCGCGGGCGCCGGTCATGCCGACGTCGGTGATGTAGGCGCTGCCGCCGGGCAGCACCCGCGCGTCCGCGGTGGGAACGTGCGTGTGGGTGCCGACAACGGCCGTGACGCGGCCGTCCAGATACCAGCCCAGGCCGACCTTCTCGCTCGTCGCCTCGGCGTGCATGTCCACCAATATGTGGTCGGCGCGGCCGCGCAGAGCGTGCAGGGCGGCGTCGGCCTCGGTGAACGCCGGCAGCGCGCTGCCCATGTAGAGGTTGCCCGAAAGCGAGATCACGCCCAGCCGCACGCCACTGGACGCGCTCTGCACCACACAGCTGCCGTGCCCGGGCTGGCTGCGCAGGAAGTTGGCCGGGCGCAGGATACGAGGCTCCTCGTCGAGGTAGGCGTAGACCTCGCTCTGGCGATAGGTGTGGTTGCCCAGCGTGATCACGTCGACGCCGGCGGCAAACAGCTCGCGCGCGATCTTTGAGGTGATGCCGTGGCCACCGGCGACGTTCTCGGCGTTGACCACGACGAAGTCGATCGGTGTGCGCTCGCGCAACCTCGGCAGCACCGTGAGCAGCGTGCGTCGCCCGGTGCTGCCGACCACGTCTCCGACAAACAGAATCATGACTCCGTCGCTCATGCCCCCATACTGTCTCAAAGGTCATGAACGAGACGGAGGTTCAGCCCCACGAGGATGCGCTGCAGGCCGGCGAGCCGCCGCAGAGTGAGCCGCTGCCTCCGGCCGAGCCAGCGGCCCACGCCGGCCCGGCAGATGCGCTCGCGGGCGCGCTGGTCGCGCCGGTCGTCGTCCCACGCTGGGTGCAGCTCGTGCTGACGCCGCTTGCGGTCGTCGGGCTTTGGGAGCTCGGCAATGCGCTCGGCCAGCTGCTGGTGGTGGTGTTGGGTGCGGCTGTCATCGCACTGATCCTGAACCCGCTCGCACGCCAGTTCGAGCGCGCGGTGCCGCGCGGCTTGGCGATCGTGGCGAGCTACCTGGCGATCCTGCTCGTCTTCGCCGGGATCGGTCTGCTGCTCTCGGCCCCGGTAACCGATCAGCTCACCCACTTCACAAACCACCTGCCGCAGTTTGTCCGCCACGTCAACCACGACCTGCTCAACATCCAGACGTTCCTGCACCGTCACGGCGTCAGCGTCCAGATCGCCCAGCAGGGACACACGGCCCTGCAGACCCTGCAGAAGCAGCTGCTCAAGAGCTCGGGCTCGATCCTGTCCTTCTCGCGCGACGTGCTCGGTCAGCTCGTGACCATCTCGGTCGATCTGATCCTGACCTTCGTGCTGTCGGTTTACATGCTCGTCTACGCGCGTCAGATCGGCGCCCTGGCCCGCCGCGTGATGCCCGCTGGCGACGGCACGCCCAGCGACGACTACCCGCTGATGGTGCAGCACGCCGTCTCCGGCTACGTCCGCGGTCAGCTGCTCTTCAGCCTGATCATGGGTTCGAGCGCGGGCATCGTGCTGGAGGTGATGGGCCTGCTCGGGATCTTCCGCGACGGTGCTCACTACGCGGTCTTCTTCGGCCTGTTCTACGGGCTCATGGAGCTGATCCCGTACATCGGCCCGATCCTCGGCGCGGTCCCGCCGCTGGCGGTGGCGCTCGCCACCCAGCCGATCGCCGCGCTCTGGCTGCTGGCCGTGTTCGTCGCGCTGCAGCAGCTGGAGGGCCACCTGATCGCGCCGCAGGTGTTCCGCATCTCGCTGCGGATCAACCCGATCCTCGTGATCCTCGCGCTGCTGTTGGGCTACCAGGCCTACGGTGTGCCCGGGGCGCTGCTGGCGCTGCCGGTGGCCACCGTGCTGCGCGCGACCGCCATCTACCTGCGCCGGCACCTGGTGCTCGAGCCCTGGTCGGCCGGGCAGCCGCACCTGTAGGCGCGCGGCCGGTTCAGACGCTGGGCTTGACCCACAGCCAGACCGCGAGGCCGAGCCCGAGCGCCGCCACCAGCCAGCGTGCGAGCACCCGCGGCAGCGCCCGTGTGACGGCCGGGCCGATGGTCGAGCCAACCAGCGCGCCGGCCCCGAGCGCTGCGGCGGCCGGCCAATGCACCGGTCCCAGGAAGGCGAGCAGGATGCCGGCGGGCAGCGTGACCGAGCCGTTGATCATGTTCTTGACGGCGTTTGCGACCGGCAGGTCACGCTCCACCAGGACGAGCAGCAGCGCCAGCGTCATCACCCCGGAGCCGGCGCCGAAGTAGCCGCCGTATACCGCCAGCAGCGCGAGCCCGGCGGCGAGCAGCGGGCCGTGACGCTCACGCCCATGTCCGGCGCCGGGCTCGCGCTGCGAGCGGCGCAGGCGCGCGTCGCGCAGCGCGCTCAGCCATGGCTCGGCGATCAGCGTCAGGGCGGCTGCCACGATCAGGAACGGCACCACGCTCGCAAACGCGCCCGGCGGCGTGAGCAGCAGCAGCGCTGCCCCGGCGCCGCCGCCCGCGGCGGTCAGCGGCAACCAGCGCGACAGCCAGGCGCCCCAGCCGGCCAGCTCGCTGCGCGATCCGAGCGCCGAGCCTGGCCAGCAGGCGTTGAGCGCGACGAGGTTGGTGGCGTTGGCGGCAAACGGAGCCAGGCCGACCGCCAAAAGCGCCGGGTAGGAGACCAGCGAGGTTATGCCCCCGGCGGTGCCGACGATCCCGGCCAGCAAGCCGGCGGCGATCAGGAAGGCTGCGTGCAGCGTGCTCAGCGCGCCCCCGCGCGCTCAGCGCATCCCCGTGACGCGCAAAAAGCGCCACACGCTGACGGCACAGATCAAAAGCAGCACGATCGGCAGCAGCAGGCCCATGACGCCGGCGAGCGCCAGCACCAACGTGCCAACCCCGACGAGCCCAGTGCCGCCGCCAAGCAGCACCAGCCGGTAGGCCTGGCGCTCGCGCTGGCTTCGGGGGGTGTAGTCGCGGCGCTTCTCGATACCGGCCATCACCACTGAGCTTAGCGGCAAAACTCAAGCGGACGGCGCCCTGCGCGATCCGGCGTATCCTCGACTGGATATGGCCTTTCCATCGACTCGCATGCGCCGGCTACGCGCCACGCGTCCGCTGCGCGGACTGGTGCGCGAGACGGAGCTCTCGGCGGGCGATCTGATCTACCCCCTGTTCGTGGTCGAGGGCCTCGCTGGCCGCGAGCCGATCTGGACGATGCCGGGGATCGACCGGCTCTCGCTCGAGGAGGCCGTCAGCGAGGCGGGCGCGGCGCTTGCGCTCGGCATCCCCGCCGTGATCCTCTTCGGCATCCCGGCTCACAAGGACTCAGAGGGCAGCGGCGCCTACGCCGACGACGGCGTCGTGCAGCTCGCCACGCGCGCAATCAAGCGCGCGCACCCGCAGCTGATCGTCATCACCGACCTGTGCCTGTGCGAGTACACCGATCACGGCCACTGCGGCGTGTTGCGCGACACACGTCCGGGCGCCGACGCAGAGCAGGAGGTCGACAACGACGCGACGCTCGAGCTGTTGGCCCGCACGGCCGTCTCCCAAGCCCAGGCGGGCGCCGACATCGTCGCGCCCAGCGACATGATGGACGGCCGCGTCGGCCACATCCGCCAGGCGCTGGACGAGGCCGACCTTCAGCAGGTACCGATCATGGCCTACTCCTCGAAGTTCGCCTCCGCCTTCTACGGCCCGTTCCGGGCCGCGGCCGACTCGGCGCCGGCGTTCGGCGACCGCCGCGGCTACCAGCTCGACCCGGCAAACGGTGACGAGGCGGTGCGTGAGTCGCTGCTCGACGCGCAGGAGGGCGCGGACCTCTTGATGGTCAAGCCGGCGCTGCCCTACCTGGACATCATCCGGCGCGTCAAAGAAGCCACGATGCTGCCGCTGGTCGCCTACAACACCGGCGGCGAGTACGCAATGCTGAAGGCCGCGGCCGCAGCCGGCTACATGGACGAGCGCCAGTCGGTGCTCGAGGCGCTGACCGGCATCAGGCGCGCGGGGGCCGACATCATCATCACCTACCACGCAAAGGACGTGGCGCTGTGGCTGAAGTGAC
>JAJZID010000071.1 GCA_021810705.1 Actinomycetes bacterium | reverse complement strand
ACGGATAGCGAGCGGTGGCGGTAGGTGCCCCAGGGCTTCGCTCGAGTCACAGGCGCCAACCGGACCGACATAAACCGTCAACCCCATCGGCCCTTTGCCAAGAACCGACAACGGCCTCATTACAAGTGCCCCTTTGCCCTGCAACTGCCCACTTTCCCGGTGGTCACATCAAGTTCTGTGCAGCTCCCGCAGGTCATAATCGGCGAGTTCGGGACACATTTCGGGACACGCCGTCGCCGGGCCCGCTCAATCCCGGCGCTACAACGCCGACACCAGGCTCGATCCTCACAAGCCCCGGTTGCGCATGCCCGCACGCCGAGCTCCGTCCGCCGCGCAGGCTCTGGCGTCCTACCAACGACGCTCACACGTCGGCGAAGACCATCGCCAGTTGGCTGGCGCTGGGATCCGACGCTGACAGCCGATCCCGGATGCTGGGACTTGCGCCGCTGACGGCACTGAGATGGATGACCCTCCAGCCCGAAATCGGGTCGACGGGAGGGCGTTCAGAGTCTTGTGAGCCCGAGTGCGCGGGCGAGGCCGGCGTCGATCTGCGCCAGCAGCCAGTCAGGGACCGTCCCGATCCTCTCCTCGAGCGCGCCACGGTCCAGAGTGGCGATCTGGGTGACGTTCAGCACTGAGTCTTCCGTCAGGCCGCTCACGGCTGCGGGAACGATCACGTTGCCTGGCAGCCCTGCCAGCTTCTGGGTCGTTGTGATGATCGCAACCGTCACCGTCTGCAGCCGTGAACGGTTGTATTGATCAGCGCTGACGATCAGAACCGGTCTGCGAAGCGCGGGCGCCGACCCGCGCGGCAGGCCGAGATCGGCCCACCAGACCTCGCCGCGTGCGATCACGTACGCGCTTCGCGCTTAGCCACCGCGGCTGCCGCGGCGTCAGTGAACGCCGTGTCCTGCACGATCCCGGCAAGCGCTCGATCGATCGCATCAGTGGTCTGCGGATCGTCGAGGTCGTGCAGCCAGCGCTCAGCCGCCCGCGCGAAGAACTCGCTGCGGGAGACGCCGAGCTGGGCGGCAGCGCGCTCAACACGGTCAAAGGTCTCATCCGGGACGGAGATCGCGGTCTTCACAACATCGAGTATAACCAGGTCATACCCCAATGCGCGACAGTCCTGCCAGGCACTGCTTCTGCGATGCGGCGTGCACCTCGTCACGACCGACCAGGTGTAGAAACCGTCAAACGGACGTCCACGCCCTGTCCAGACAACGCCGATCTTCTTCTGCACCTCCCCGCCATCCGCCGTCCGGCAGCCGGCACTTCGCATACCAGACCACCTCACAGGCACGCTCAACCCCGTGAGACATGGTGCGCAACCGGCCCGGCGCCACCTCCACCATGATGCCAACCCCGCGCACATCCCGGGAGAAAACCCGGGACACATTCGCCGGAGCCGTCACGACCCAAAACTTCAAAAGACCCGATTTGCGGGGCTTTTGTCAAGCCCGCTGTCGGACTCGAACCGACAACCGCCTCATTACAAGTGCCCTATTTGCCCTGCAACTGCCCACTTTCCCAGTGGTCACATCAAGTTCTGTGCAGTTCTCTCAGGTCAGAATTGCCGAGTTCGGGACATATTTCGGGACACGCCGCAGCCAAGCCCGCTTGCTCCGGCGCCGGAACGCCGGCATAAGCCTTGATCTCCACGTGCTCCGCTCGCGCGTGCCCGAGAGCACAGCGCTGTCAGGCGCGCCGGCGCAGTCGCCCTGCGAACGAGGCTCCCACCAGGAAGCGAGTCAGCGAGGGCTAGCTGGTGCTGGGATCCGAAGCTGCCGACAGATCGCGCGAACAGTCCCAAACGGGATCTCGCGATGCCTGGGCACAGGGGCACGCAGGTCGACTGCCGAGTGGTTCCAGATCACGTGGTTGGCGCCCTCGCGCAGGATCTCGCAGCCATGATCGGCGAGGTGCCGTTCAAGGTCGCGGCGTTTCAAGCCGCTGGGGCGAGATCGAGCGTGACCTGTTCGGTATGCCCTCCGCCGATCGGCGGTGTGCGCCCCTGCTCGTGGTAGGAGGCGATCATCTCCGCCGCGGCATCAAGCAACATCGCCCGCGCCTCCTCCGGAGTGCGACCGCAGCTGACAACCGCCGGCCACTCAGCCAGCTGCGCCATCGTCCAGCCGTCCTCATCGGGAGTAAACACCGCGGTCAACGTGACAGACAAGCTCATCGCCCCTAGAACTTTAGCTGGCGCCAGAGCGCCTGAAAGGAGGTGCCGGAACCCGCAGGGCGATCAACCGTCGCCTGGTGACCCGCCTGGTCACCAGCCCCCCCTCCGCCCGAGCGCACACACCACCATCCGCCACCAGCCCGTAAGCGCCGCCACGCCATTCAGCGAGACGCTGGCGCAACGCGAGCCACCGTTCCATCACCTCCGTTGCGACCGCCTCGACCTGCAGCTCGCGAAACGCCGGTACCAACTGCCCTGAGACGATCCAGTCATACCCAGCCAGGGTCGATGGCTTGCGCTGGCGATCAACCTCGACGCAGCGCAGCCATTCAGCCGCCTCCTCCGCGAATGTACCCCCCGTACGCGCTTGCGCCTGAAGCTCCGCGCGCGGCCTGGTACAGAACCTCGCGCAACCACTCTTCCGCCAGACGCTCGGTGTAGAAGCCGTCACACCGGTACTTCGCACACCAGACCGACCCACGGGCACGCTCAACCCCAAGACGCGGCGCGCGACCGGCTCGGCGCCACCGTCACCATGACGCGAATCCCGGGAGAAAACCCGGGACACGTTCACGCTGCGAGTCATTGCAGTACCGACAAGAAGCGTACCCGTTCAGTTCCCCTGGTTTTTGGGGGCTGAGTTCAGAGGAGGGCGGGGAGCGCGCCACCGGTCTGGTGGGCGAGGTGCAGGTCGTGGAGGTAGGCGAGCAGCGAGCGGTGTTGCAGGCGGCAGGTGACCGCTGCTGTGAGGGAGCGTTCGGTGAAGCGTTCGCCGTTCTCGGATCGGTTGCCGTGGCAGAGTTTGCGGTGGATCACTGGTCCGCGCAGCGATCTTTCGGCTGCATTGTTGGTCGGGGTCACGCCTTGTGTGTGGACGAATGTCCACAGCGCGGGCCACAGTTTGAGTAGGTTGTTAGCGAAGCGGCGGTGTAGGCGGTGGCGTTCGCTGCCGTTGGTCGCATGTTCCAGTAGCTGGCGCAGCTCGTTCTGGATGGGTGCCATCTGCGCGGCGAACCGGTCTGGGTCCTGGTGCTCTGCGTAGGCATGCCAGGCTTCAAACAGCCGGCCGGTCAGCTGAAGGCCAGCCTCACCGAAGGCTCGTTGGGCGGCCAGGCCTTCGCTGTGGAAGCGGAAGTCTCGCTGCAGATGGCTCCAGCATGCCTGGCGCTGGGCGACATCCAGCAGGTCATAGGCCCACCAGCGGTCAGAGGTCACGATCCCGTCAAACCCGTCTGAGAGCAGCTCCGCCAAGCGGTCTTGGTGACGGTCGGCCATGATCTTGAACACGGCCGCCTCAGGGGTGCTGATCGCCCACATCGTGCGGTTCTCACCGGCCCGATACCAGCCGGTCTCATCCATGTTGACAGCGCCAGAAGCCAGTACCGACCGGGTCAGGGCCTGGTGCGGGCCCTCAAGCAGCCCGCTGGTTCGCTGGCAGATAGCGTCGATCGCGCCGACCGAGATCCGGACCCCGAACAGCTCCCACAAGAGCTCTGACATGTCACGGCGTGAGATCCGGTTACGCGCCGAGAGCGCCACGACCGTGGCCTGCAACAACGGCCCGAAACGCGACTTGCCGAGCACCCCGAGATCCGCCCGAGTTCGCGTCCGGCAGTCCGGGCAACACAGCCGGTGGGTGCGATGCTCAACATAGAACACGCCCATCGCGGGCAGCTCCGCCACCTGATGGTGCCCCGGCCGATACCGCGGTACCCTCTCGCGCTCTGTGAACTCATGCCCGCACCCCTTGCACTGCTTCGGGTAATGGTCAACGATCTCACTGAGCTGATCCTCACCAACCAACCCCCGGCCCGCACCCCGATGCCCAGACTGAGCACCCGGCTTACGCTTGACCTTTCCCTGCCTGCGAGCCAGCTCCTTGGCCTTCTCGCGTGCCTCTGAGCGCCGCTGCTGACGAGTCTTCGGCTGATCGGCAGACGGCGCCACCGAACTGTTCTGCGAGGTTCTGGCCGGCTGGCTGCCACGTCGGTCAGCCAGCGCCTCGAGCTTCCCGACACGATCACTCAAATCGATCAGAAACGCAACACACGACTCACGGCCCTGATCGTAGATCGCCTCAGCCTCAGACCGCAGCACAACAACAAGTTCGCCACCACCACACAAAAATCCTGCGTTATGGCAACCCGTCAAAAACCAGGGAACTGAACGACTACCAAGAAGCACCTATTTACAGGGCTTTTGCGAAGCCCGCTGTCGGACTCGAACCGACAACCGCCTCATTACAAGTGCCCTCTTTGCGCTGTAACTGCCGATTTTTACTGCTGGCTCCTTGAAGTTCTGTGCAGTTCTCGCAGGTCAGAATTGCCGAGTTCGGGACATCTTTCGGGACACGTCATCGCCAGCACGACGCAGGACCGCGCTTGAGTCTCCCGTTGTTAGAGACGGCACCGGGCTCGTTTTCACCGGCACTGGGCGGCCGGCGAAGCCGGGCAGGACAACTGAGCAGCAGGAGAACGGTGTGTTTGTGCTCAGCGGTTAGGCCGCCCGTTAGCAACGTTATCCAGAACTAGTGCGGTACTGCTATGATTATGGATATGCCTGCTGACCAGTACAAGAGTGTTCGGGACACCGCCGCGCTTCTTGGGGTCAGCCCCCAACGCGTACGAGCGATGTTGGCGGACGGCGAGCTTGAAGGCGAGAAGGTTGCCGGCGTTTGGCTGGTGCTGTACCTAAGTGCAATGCAGCGGGCCTCCGTCGAGCGGCAATCTGGGGCTCCGTTCTCCGAAGCGAACGCATGGGCGATCCTCGACATCGCCTCCGGAGATGATCCGAAATACGTGCCGGCTAGAGATCGCTGGCGTGCCCGGCAGGCCCTTGTAAAACACGACGGGCTCGAAACACTCGCAGCCCGGCTGCGTAGGCGAGCCGACACGAAGACGTTCTCAGCTCACCCCGGCGTGCTGGCGAGGCTGGGAGCGGACCGTCGTCTGGTACCCACCGCCGCATCAGTGCCTGTCGCAAATCTCGCAGCCTCCGGCGCAGACGTGGACGCCTATGTGCGCAAAGATGATCTCACTGGGCTTGTTCTGGACTATGCGCTCGCTGAGCCGACCGGCGGCGAGGTAGGCAACGTTCGCCTACGGGCTGTCAGCCAATCACGCCTCCTCGATGGCCGCGACCAGGCGCCCCGGGCTGCTATCGCCTTAGACCTGCGAGAGATGCCCGACGCGCGCAGCGCTCGCGTTGGAACGAAGATGCTTCAAGCGATACAGGCGGAACGTCGCTGGCAACGCACGAAGAAGCGCCAACCGCTTGCGATGACAGGTCATAGGACCGCCGAGACCCTGTGAACCCCGGCAACCAAACGGATCCCGAAGTTCACATCGCACCGCTTGACGAGACCGGCCGCAAGTTGTGGGCGATGATCATCTCAATCGCCGAGCAGCTCGACGGCGACTGGACCCTCGTCGGCGGGCTGATGGTGCAACTGCACGCTTACCGCAACTCTCGTAGAGCGCACCGCACGACAGCTGGCAGAGACATCATCGTGCGGACTACCACCGACATTGACATCCTCGCGAACAGTCGCCGAACACCGAGCTCCACGGAAGAGGTCGCCGCGAGCCTGGAGAGGCTCGGGTTCCAGCAGCTCCCGCCGACGAACCTGATCGAACCGGACATAGCGTTCGTGTACGAACGCGACGACCTGCAGGTCGACCTGCTCGCTCCAGACGGGGTCAGAGACACGCCAAGAACGTCGCCTGGCAGGCGCACCGTGCCGATCCCGGGCGGCACACAAGCTCTCCAGCGCACCATCCCGATCCGGGTCGTGATGGACGACGGCTCGCGAGCGACCGTGCCGGTCCCCACACTGCTCGGCGCACTCCTCATCAAGGCCAGGTCGCTGCTCGTGCACCAGGACCCTGACGCTCAGCGCCAGGACCTCGCCGCGCTCCTCTCCTACGTCGACGATCCGCTGGAGATGCGCGATCAGATGCGCAAAACGGAGGCCACCTGGCTGCGTCGGATCGAGAAACACCTCAACCTGGGCGACCCTCTCCTCGGACGGATATACGCAGCCGAAGACATCAGGCGAGCTCAGGCGACATACACGCTGTTGGTCAACTGAACCGACGACCGTCGAGCCGAGCAGCTCTGATCGCTCGCGCGCACAAACGTGTCGGCAAGCCGCCAGCCAGGCGCCCACCCTGGGACCAGGCGGGCCGATCTTCCTCTGCACCTGCCCGCCGTCCGGCAGCCGGCACTTCGCATACCAGACCACCTCACAGGCACGCTCAACCCCGTGAGACATGGTGCGCAACCGGCCCGGCGCCACCGCCACCATGATGCCAACCCCGCGCACATCCCGGGAGAAAACCCGGGACACATTCGCCGGAGCCGTCACGACCCAAAACTTCAAACCCGCCGCTTTGCAGGGCTTTTGTCAAGCCCGCTGTCGGACTCGAACCGACAACCGCCTCATTACAAGTGCCCTATTTGCCCTGCAACTGCCCACTTTCCCAGTGGTCACATCAAGTTCTGTGCAGTTCTCGCAGGTCAGAATTGCCGAGTTCGGGACATATTTCGGGACACGCCGTCGCCGGGCTCGCGCGATCCCGGCGTTACAACGCTGACGCCAACCTTGATCCCCACGAGCGCCGCTTGCGTGCGCCTGACAAAGGCGCGTTGCGAGCCCCACGGGCGCAGTCGCCCCGCGAATCAGTCTCACACGACGCGGCGATTCAGCGCGGGTTAGCCGGTGCTGGGATCCGGAGCTGCCGGCAGATCGCGCGAATGGTCCCGGCCGGGATCTCGTTGTGCCGGGGCACAGGGGTACGTGCTCCTATGAGGGGTCGTTGTTTGATCCGTCGTAGAGGGTTTGTTGTCCGGCTTCGAGGTCTGCCACGACTCGCCGCAGCTGTTTGACCGCGACTTTCAGCGACGGCAGGTCTCGCTCGATGACATCTGCGACGATCTCGTGCAGCGTGTCGAAATAACGATGAGTGAGGTGATCGCGCATTCGGGCAATCTCGCGCCAAGGAACTGTTGGCGAGCGTGTGAGCAGTTCCGGGTCGATGCCCTTGACCGCTTCGCCGATCTCGATCAGGCGCGCGCGACAGGCATCAAAGACGAGCTCGTCGTCGATTGTGCCGCGCTTGAGGTGACGTTCGATTGCGGTTACCGCCGCCTCGATATCACGAAGGCGGCGGTCATCCTTGCGCGGGCTCACAGCAGAACGGCGTCGCTGAGCGCGTCGTGCCTGATTTCCGGCCTAAGGGTGCCCAAGGTCCCGACGTCGACCCGAACCCCAAGGATGTCCTCGGCGTCGCACGCGAGTGAGAGCAGATCGAGCGGCCGCGCTTGCTCATCCAGCGTGACGAGTATGTCGACGTCGCTGTCGGGCGTGTCCTGTCCACGCGCGATCGACCCGAAGAGGCGTACCTCACTCGCGTGTCGCAGCTGAGCTGCCGCGAGCAACTGGGCGCGGTGGGCGGCCACGAGCTCTCCAAGAGGAGTTGTTGGCACGAAGCGCTTCATCCCAACGAATCTTAACGAGCGAGCCTCATACCGCCGAGCAGTGGTCGGAGCAGCGTGGTGGTCCTGAGGCTTGCCGGGGTTCGGTATGAGTCTCGCTCGGGGGCGTCCCGGCGGGACGCTGGGTGGTAGGCCCGGCGTACTCTCCAATCTAGAGCGTGGACGAGTGGACGCCCGCGCGTTGATAGCCCCGGGGGGCTTTGCGACCTTTCGGGCGCTGGGAGGGAGTTCGCCGTGGCCACCATCTCAAGCCTACTGTCCGATCACGTGAGTCTGCAGGTCCGGTCTGTTGATCGGATCTTGCTTGCGGGGTATGTGCCGCGGTTGCAGTGCGACGGGCAGCTGGTCACGTTTTTGAACGAGCGGGCGGGAGGGAGCATCCCGTCACCGGCGATCCTCGGGAAGGTCGGCAGCGCTTATGTCGATGAGATCAACCGGTTTGCGAAGGCCAACGGCATCCCGGTAGTGAGGTTCACCAAGACCGATGTGAAGGAGGACGTCGCACGCCCGCACGCTGTTGAGCGCCGCCGAGTTGGAATGCCCACAGCTCGCTCGGGATGCTCACCCCCGCCGCGTTCGCCGCCGGGTATGGCATCACCCCGGCCGTCCTTGAGCCGCTCGCAGCCCCCGAGCCTGCCGAGAAGCTCGCGGCATGAGCAGCACCCCGACCGCCGGGCCCGGTAGCGACGCGCCCGCGGCCAGTGCCGCTTCGGCGCTCGCTCCGCTCCCGCCTCAGCGACACTGGCCGCGGCACCAACCCCAAGCTGTCCGTCCGCCGGTCACGCTAACTTCCCGGCCGTCACATCCACCCACACTCTCACTCGTGGTGGACCGACAAACGGGGGCCGTCCA
>JAJZID010000070.1:693-8542 GCA_021810705.1 Actinomycetes bacterium | reverse complement strand
TTCGCGCTGCGGCGCGAGCGGCTCGCCCAGCTGCCCACGGACCCGCGGGCCGCCGCGCCGCCGTCACTTGGCGACTGCAAGCTGTGGCTGACCGCCAGGCTGCTTGGCCTGCGCAGGCGCCGACCGGAGCCGTTCGTTGGCCGCTACGAGCCGCTCGAGGCGGGCGCCGGGGCGTGCGTGTTCCTGCGCGGCGAGCGCGAGCTGCTGGTGGCCGTGGCGCTGCCCCGAGCGGGCGCCACCGCCGAGGCGCTGGTGCGCGGTCTGCCGGGCGGGCGCTGGCGCGACGTGTTGAGCGGCCAGGAGCGGTCGCTCGACGCCGCCCAGCCCGTGTCGGGGCTCATCGACGCCACGCTGGGTCTTGGCGTTTACGAGCGCCTCTGACCCGCGGGCCAGCCGGCAATCGGTGCACAGTGCGATAGTTGTATCCTGCAACTATGTCTGATCCGGGCACTCCGGCTGCGCCTCCCAACGAGCTTATGGACAGCGTGCTCAGCGCCAGCCGCGCGCTGCTGGCGGTTGCGGCACGGTCGCTGGCCCAGGTCAGCGACGACGTGACGCTCGCCCAATACCGGGCGCTCGTTGAGATCGCCTCGCGCGGCCCGCTGCGCCTCGTGGAGCTCGCCCAGGCCCTGCACGTCGAGCGCTCCACGGCCACGCGCATGTGCGACAGGTTGGTCCGTCGCGGGCTGGTCAGCCGCCGGCGCCTGACCGATGACCGCCGCGCCGTGCGGATCTCGCTGACGCCCGCCGGGCGCGAGCTGATCGTCGCGGTCACCGGCCACCGCCGCTCAGAGCTCGAGCAGATCCTCGTGCGGATGCCGGCCTCTGACCAGGCGATGGTGGTCAAGGCGCTGCGCGCCTTCGCTCAGGCGGCGGGCGAGGTGCCAGAGCAGAGCTGGACGCTCGGCTGGAACCTCGATCAGGGCCCCGCGCGATGAGCGCGGTGAGGCGATCATGAGCGCCCTCGTGCGGGCGCTGCGCGCGCGCGTGAACGCCATGTCCTATCTGCCCAAGTGGCTGCTTTTGGCCTCGCTGATCGGCGTGATCGCCGGGCTCGGCGCGGTCGTCTTCTACGAGGCCCTGCGGCTCTCCACCCAGCTCTTTCTCGGCCTGTTGGCGGGCTACCACGTGCCGACCCCGGCCGGCGAGGGCAACGCTGTGGGCTCCGCCCACTACGCCCGCGCCTGGGCGATCCCGCTGGTGGTGGTGTTGGGGGCGCTGCTGTCCGGTTGGCTGGTCTTCACCTTCGCGCCCGAGGCCGAGGGCCACGGCACGGATGCGGCGATTGATGCGGTGCACCGCAACCCGCGCGGCATCCGGCTGCGTGCGGTGGCGGTCAAGATCGTCGCCTCGGCGCTGACGATCGGCTCGGGCGGCTCGGGCGGCCGCGAGGGCCCGACCGCCCAGATCAGCGCCGGCTTCGGCTCGCTGCTCGCGCGTCTGCTCGACCTCTCGCCCGAGGATGGCCGGATCGCTGTTTCGGTGGGCGTCGGCTCCGGCATCGGCGCGATCTTCAGCGCCCCGCTCGGCGGCGCAGTGTTGGCTGCCGACATCGTCTACCGCGACGACTTTGAGTTCGAGGCGCTGCTGCCTGGGGTGCTCGCCTCGATCATCGCCTACGCGATCTTCGGCGCCTTTCTGGGTTACCAGCCGCTGTTTGCGATCCCGGGCGGCTACCGCTTCGACCAGCCCCTGCAGCTCGTCTGGTTTGCGCTCATCGGGTTGCTCGCCGGCGGCCTTGGCCTGTTGTACTCGCGCTCCTTCTACGGGATCGTCGCGCTCTCACACCGCCTGCCGTTCTCGCGCAAGCTGCGCCCCGCGCTCGGCGGCCTGCTCGTCGGCCTGATCGCGCTCGGTTTGCCCGAGGTGCTTGGCACCGGCTACGGCTGGGTGCAGAAGGGCCTTGGCACCGAGCTCGTGCACACACCGCTTCTGATCATTCTGGCGCTGCCGCTGGCGCGCATCCTGGCAACGTCGCTCTCGATCGGGACCGGCGGCTCCGGCGGCGTCTTCGGGCCCGGGATGGTGATTGGCGCCTTCACCGGCCTGGCCGTCTGGCGCCTGCTCGAGCCCTTCGCGCCCGCGGTCGGCCACGACCCCGCGCCGTTTGTGATCGTCGGCATGATGGCCGTCTTCGGTGGCATCTCCCGCGCGCCCGTGGCGGTGATGCTGATGGTCGCGCAGATGACCGGCAGCGTCGCCCTGCTCGGCCCGGCGATGGTCGCGGTGGCGATCTCGTGGTTCATCGTCAAGCGCGCAGACGACAGCATCTACCGCTCGCAGCTGCACACGCGCGCCGACGAGCCGGTCATCCCGAGCCCAGACGGCTGAGCGCGCCCGGCAGCCGCCGTGAGGCTCCGCGCTCAGTTCTGCAGACCGTCGGTCTCGCCACCTGCAAACGTTTCTGGTATCGTCTGCGCTCGTGAGAGGAAGGGTCGCATGAGCCGTGTCAGCGCTGTCAGCACGTTTCCGGTCGCCTACCCGGAACCCAACGACAACAACAACCAGCGCTACCTGCTGTTCGTTCGGCTTGAAACCGACGACGGACTCACAGGCTGGGGTGAGGCGATCACGCAGTTCCCCGCGGCCACGCGCGCTGCGCAGGCGATGGTGGAGGGCATGGCTGAGATCGTTGTCGGCTCCGACCCGCTCGACAACGTGGCCATCTGGCGGCGGCTCAAGGACGCCACGTGGTGGTACTCCTACCGTGGTGGCGCGGCAGCGTTTGCGCTGTCGGCGATCGATGTCGCGCTCTGGGATCTCAAGGGCAAGATTCTCGGTCAGCCACTGGCGGTGCTCTTGGGCGGCGCCCAGCGCGACCGCGTGCCGGCGGTCGCCTCCACGCATGCGTTCAATTCAAGCCTCGAATACGAAGCCGAGCGACATGGGCGCTACGTGCGCGACGAGGGCTACATCGGTGTGAAGATCGGGATGGGCAAGCGTGGCGACGCACGGCTCGGCTACGACGTTCGCCGTGACATCGACTTCGTGGCGCTGCTGCGCGAGGCCGTCGGGCCGGAGGCGCTGATCATGATGGATCGCGGGCAGTCACTGGTCTGGGACCTCGACGCGGCGATCAGACGTGTGAGCGCCTTCGAGCAGCACGGCCTCAAGTGGATCGAGGAGCCCTTCGAGCCTCAGGACGTCAACGCCTTTCACAAGCTGCGCGCACACGTCACGACCATGATCGCCGCCGGCGAGCGTGAGTGGGACGCGCGCGGCTTCGCCGAGGTGATCGCCACCGGCGTCGTTGATGTGATCGGCTGCGACGTCGGACGCGCCGAGGGGATCACCGGAACCCTGGCGGTGATCGCACAGGTGGAGCAGGCCAACCTGTGGTTCAACTCCCACGCTTGGTCAAGCGCCGTCAACACCGCCGCCTCGATCGCGCTCTCGGCGAGCACCTCGCGCTGCATGTTCCAGGAGCTCAAGCCGGACGAGAACCCGATGCAGCACGAACTCGTCGAAACCCCGTTTGCGCAGACGGCCGGCTGGATCGAGGTGCCACGCGGGCCGGGCCTCGGAGTGGAGCCACTCGAGCACGTTCTGCGGAAGTACGCATGGCGCTAGCAGCTCATACTGCGTCCGTCTGGGGCCACGCTCACGACGACACCCTGCTCAGACGGCTTCTGGATACCGCCGAGGGCAGCTACGACCCGCTGGTCAGCGTGCGGGCCGCGGGTCGCGCTCGGTTTGACTATCTGGCATGCGCGGCTGCTGGTGCGCGCGAAGCGCCCGCGGCTCTGGGGCCCGCCGGCCGTGCTGCGTTCGGCGACCTGGACGACATCCACTGGCCGTCGATGACTCACCTGGGAGCGATCGTCTGGGCGACCGCCGAGCTGGCCGGTGCCGGCGACGAGCGTCTCTGGCTGGCGGCGCACATGGGCTACGAGATAGGTGGTCGCCTTGGTCTTGCGCTCGGCAGCGAACATCGCCGTTACTGGCACGCGACCGCGACCGCCGGCACTGTCGCCGCGGCTGTGACAGCCGCGTTCTGTGTCGGCGCCGATCCGGTTCGCGCGGCAGCGCACGCGCTGTCCGTCGCGGGCGGGTCCATCCTCTGCATCCTCGAGTACACAGATACCAGGGTCCTTCATCGCGACCACGCGGTCGCCAGCGGCCTGCGCTGCGCCGAACTCGCCGAGCTATCGGCGGCCGAGGACTCGCTCGAGCATCCGCGCGGCTTCATCGCAGCAACCGGCGGTGACGTCGCGCGGTTGGACGGACCGCGTCCGCGCACGGTTCTCGAGGAGGTGAGCTTCCGCCGACATGCCACATCAGGCTTCAATCAGGCCGCGGTCGACGTCGCGAGCGAGTTCGCGTCCATCGACGTTGAGGCGCAGACCGGCGAGATCCTCCTTGACGTCCCCGACGCAACGGCGGCGCTCGCTGGGATCGGCAACCCGCGCACCGCGCGCGAAGCCTGGTGGAGCTGTCAGCATGCTGTGGCTGCGACGCTGCTGGGCCGCGACCTCGCCGTCTGCCCTGTCGACGACAGCGCCGTGTCGGGCCTGCGTGCGCGCATCAGGCTCCGCGGTGGCAGCCCCGTCACTCGCCTGACGCTCGGTGGCCGCATGGTCGAGCGCGACCGCGCGGACTCGCTGAGCGACGCTGACCTCGTCGCGAAGTGGCGGCGCCTGGCACCCGATATCGACCCACCACTGGAGATGCTCGCATGATTGAGGACACGTCAGCAGCCGTCCGCCAGCCGCTGCGGATCGCTCTGCTCCCGGGCGACGGCGTTGGCCCCGAGGTTACGGTGGAGGCACGCAAGGTTCTGGAGGCGCTGGAGCTCGACATCCTCTGGACCGAGCTGCCGTGGGGCTCTGCCTACTGGCACGAGCACGGCACGATGATGCCCGCCAACGCGGTCGACAGCCTGCGCGGCCAGGACGCCATCCTCATGGGAGCGGTCGGGGACCCCACGGTCCCGGACCCCGAGGCTCTCTGGGGCCTGATCCTGAAGATCCGTCAGGAGCTGGACCTGGCACTGAACGTCAGGCCCGCACGGTTGCTGGCTGGTGTGCACTGTCCGCTCGCCGGCCGCGGCCCGAGCGACATTGACATGGTGTTCGTGCGCGAGAACACCGAGGGCGAGTATGCGGGTGTCGGTGGCCGCGTGCATCGTGCTCAGCCGGCGGAGCTTGCCATAGACACAACGGTCTTCACCCGCTTCGGCTGCGAGCGCGTCATCCGCTATGCCTTCCGGCTGGCGCGCGGACGCCGAGGCGTGCTCACAAACGCCACCAAGTCAAACGCCTCGCGCTACGCCTATCCATTCTGGGACGAGGTCGTCGATGAGGTTGCCCTGGAGTTCCCGGATGTGCGGGTTGAGCGAGTCCTGGTCGACGCGCTGTGCGCCCGGCTGATCAGCAACCCGGCGTCGGTCGATGTGGTCGTAGCCTCCAACCTGTTTGGCGACATCCTCACGGATCTGGCAGCAGCGCTGCAGGGCGGCATGGGCATGGCCGCCAGCGCCAACATCGGCCTCGAGTCCGGGCCTGGACTGTTCGAGCCCGTTCACGGCTCGGCGCCCGATATCGCCGGGCGGGGCTTGGCCAACCCCAGCGGCGCCATCTGGTCAGCGGCGCTGATGCTCGAGCATTTGGGCGCTCGCCGCGAGGCGGCGACCGTGATGACCGCGCTCGAGGCGGTCTGCCTAGCGGGGCCCAGGACGCGTGATCTGGGTGGTGAGGCGTCGACGGCTGAGGTCGGTGACGCCGTTGCTGCCGCGGTCGGACGGCTGCTGGCCGATGGAGCGGCTCCAGGCGGCGCGATGACGGAGCCTCCGGTTCTCATCTGAGCAGCGGCGCAGCGTAAGAATAGATGCCGACGAACATCACAAACAGCCTCGGCCGACGCATCCCGGAAACGTTGCTAGAATCGTTTCCGAGAGGGATGGAAGCTGTCAGCCACAGTGAAACCGCCGAGCGCCGTGGCGCTGACCAGACGATCGTGCCGGTGGTCGAGCTGCGCAACATCAGCAAGTGGTTCGGCGGTGTTCACGCGCTGAAGGGTGTGAGCCTCGCGCTGCGCGCGGGCGAGGTGCTCGGGTTGCTCGGCGAGAATGGCGCCGGCAAGTCCACGCTCGTGAAGATCCTCACGGGCGTCATCGCGCCGAGTGAGGGTGAGATCCGCATCGACGGCGAGTCGCGCAGCCTGCGCAGTTCTCGCGCTGCGCAGATGCTGGGCATCACCGCGACCTACCAGGAGCCGATGGTCTTTCCGACCCTCGACGTGGCCGAGAACATGTATGCGAACAGGCTGCCCAAGAGCCGTCGGCTGGTCGACTGGCGAGTTCTCTATGAGAGCGCCAGCGCCACGCTTCGCGAGTTGGGCGTCGAACTGGACGTCCACACGCCCGTTTCGCATCTGGGAGTGGCCGACCGGCAACTCGTGGAGATCGCCAAGGCGCTCGGCGCTGGCGCTCGGGTTCTGATCCTCGACGAGCCGACCGCCGTACTCTCGAGTCGGGAGATCGACCGACTCTTTGCGATCGTACGCAAGCTCCGGGACCGTGGTGTGGCGCTGATGTTCATCAGCCATAAGCTCGACGAGATTCAGGCGATCACCGACCGCGTTGTGGTGATGCGCGACGGTCAGTGGGTTGCCGAGCGTAAGACCTCGGAGGCCACCGTCGCAGAGCTGATCCGCCTGATGGTCGGTCGTGAGATGTCGAGCCTGTTCCCGGAGCGCCCGACGAGCTCGGGCGACGTGGTGCTCGAGGTTAACGGCCTCAGTCGCGAGGGCTATTTCGAGGACGTGAGCTTCTCGGTCCGCGCCGGGGAGATCGTGGGGTTCGCAGGCCTGGTCGGCGCGGGGCGCACGGACGTGGCAGAGGCGATCTTTGGCATCGGCCCGATCGACCGCGGCTCGATCAAGCTCGACGGCCTGCCGTTCAAGCCGAAGTCCCCGCGTCATGCCGTCAGTTGTGGCGTCGCCTATCTGCCCGAGAACCGTCTCGTCAATGGACTCGTACCGTCGATGGGCGTTCCGCTCAACATGACCATGTCGATCTGGCCGAAGCTGGTGAACCGCTTCGGCGTGTTCCGCTCGCAGGAGATGCGCAGGCGCGCGGCTGCGCTCGCCCAGCGCGTCGAGTTGCAGGCCGGCCGGATTGATCAGCTGGTCAGCACCCTCTCGGGAGGCAATCAGCAGAAGGTGGTTCTCGCCAAGTGGCTCGCCGCCTCGCCGCGCCTGTTGATCCTTGACGAACCGACCCACGGCATCGATGTCGGCACCAAGGCGGAGGTGCTGAGCATCGTCGCCGACCTTGCTCGCACCGGCGTGGCTGTGATCCTGATCTCCTCCGAGCTTGAGGAGGTTTGTGCGATGAGCACGCGCCTACTGGTGATGCGGGCCGGTAGGCTGGTGGCGGAGTTTGAGGCCGACGCGGACCGGGACGCGATCATGAGGGCGGCAGCAGGCGCCTGGGAAGCGAGCGCGGCGTGAGTGAGCGGCCGGCAGTCTCGACGAGCAGCCGCCTGCGCGCGCTGCTGCGTCACAACGAGACCGGCCTGCTCGGCATTCTCGTGCTGATCACCGTCATCGCCGCCGTGGCGGTCCCGTCCTTCAGCGGCTCCGGCAACCCGACCGAGATCCTTGACAACGCCAGCTTGGTCGTGATCGTGGCGGTGGGCGAGTATCTGGTCATAGTCACACGGCAGATCGACCTCAGCACCGCGGCCACGCTGGGTCTGAGCGCCTACCTGATCGGCGAGCTGGTCGGTGGCCTGCACGTCGGTGTGCTCGGACCGATCGTCGGCATCGTGGCCTCGCTTGGGCTTGGAGCGGTCCTCGGGCTCTTCAACGGTCTGCTCGTCGAGCGGATCAAGATGCCCGCGATCAT
>JAJZID010000070.1:0-683 GCA_021810705.1 Actinomycetes bacterium | reverse complement strand
TCGCGACCCTTTCGATTTACAGCGGTCTGCAGGTGGTCGCCACGCACGGCTCGCAGCTCTACGCCGACCAGCTGCCGGGCTGGCTTGCCAACATCGTCTCGGAATCGTGGATCGGACTCAGCCCGCTGGTTTGGGCGGCGGTGGCCGTCACGGTCCTCGTCACGCTCGTCGGCCGCCGGACCTCCTGGGGGCGCGACCTCTACGCCATGGGGTCAAACCCCGAGGCCGCCCGCTACCTCGGGATCCGGACCTCCAGGCGTACCTACCAGGTGTTTGCGGCATGTGGCGCGCTCGCGGGTTTCGCGGGGCTTCTCTACGCCGGCCAGTATGGCAACGTGGACGCAACCGCCGGCAACGGCTTTGAGCTGACCGCGATCGCCGCCGCGGTGATTGGCGGAGTGAGTCTCTTCGGCGGCTCGGGGACCGCGCTCGGGGCCGCCCTGGGCGCGCTGCTCCTGACCGAGATCGAGAACATCCTCGCGCTCTTGAAGATCTCGATCTTCGCTCAGCAGACCTTGCAGGGAGCGGCGATCGTGGTCGCGGTGGCGGGTTACGCGCTGATCAGCCGCCGTCTTGACAGGCCCATCCGGCGGCAGCTCGGCACGGCCGGGGATCGCGGCGACTCGCCCGCCCCGGCTGGCTCCGCGCCCAGTGCTGCGCAGGAGTTGCGAGCATGAGCCGCT
>JAJZID010000069.1 GCA_021810705.1 Actinomycetes bacterium | reverse complement strand
GCCAGGAGGTGATCCTGCACTTCGCGTGCAAGGACATGAACCGCAACGGCATCGAGTCGCGCGCGTGGAAGGCGGCCTCGGCCGGCCTGAACAACATCCTGGCGCTGACCGGCGACTACCCGGTGGCGGGCCAGTCGGGCACGGCGGCACCGGTGTTCGACATCGACTCGGTCGGGCTGCTGAAGCTGCTTGCCGACATGAACGCCGGTGTCGAGGAGGCGCGCGCGCCGGACGGGCGCCTGGCGCAGACCGACTTCTTTCTTGGCTGTGTGGTCACCAACCACAAGCTGCACGAGCGCGAGGTCATGCCGCAGTACCTGAAGCTGGAAAAGAAGGTGCGGGCGGGGGCGGCCTTTGCGATCAACCAGGTGGGCTTCAACGCGCGCAAGGACAGCGAGCTCCTGCTGTGGACGCAGGCGCGCGGGTTGCCGGTGAAGCTGATCGCCAACGTCTATCTGCTGACGCGCGGGGTGGCGCGTGTCTTTCACGCGGGCCGCATCCCGGGGGTGGTCGTCTCAGACGAGCTCTTGGCCCTCGCCGAGCACCACGGGGCCAGCGCTGACCGCGGCCGCGAGTTCTTCGTCGACTTCGCCGCCAAGCAGGTTGCGGTCGCGCGCGGCCTGGGCTTCGCGGGCGCCTACCTGGGCGGACACATGCCGATCGAGACCTACGTGGAGATCCTCGATCGCGCCGCGGCGATCTCAGGCGAGCAGTGGCGCGAGGCCGCACGCGAGATCCGCTACGGGCGGCCCGGGGAGTTCTACCTGTACGGGCGCGAGGAGCAGAGCGGCCTGTCGGACGGCGTCGAGCGCGAGGAGTACCTGGAGAGCCGCCGCAGGCGGCGCACCGACCTGAAGGTCCCAGCCCGCTACCGCCTGAGCCGCGTGATGCACAACGCGCTCTTCGCCCAGGACGCCCCCCTGTTCGGGGTCGGCACGCGCGTCTACGGGCAGCTTGAGCAGTCCTCGCCCGGCCTCAGGCGCGCCGCGCACGCCCTCGAGCAGGCGGTGAAGGTGCCGATGTTTGGCTGCCAGGACTGCGGTGACTGCTCGCTGCCGGACATCGCCTACGTCTGCCCGGAGGGACCCTGCGCGAAGAACCAGCGCAACGGCCCCTGCGGCGGCACCCGTGACGGCCTCTGCGAGGTCTACGACAGCGAGTGCATCTGGGCGCAGGCCTACGAGCGACTGAAGGCCTACGGCGAGGAGGACGGCCTGCTCGACGGGCCGGTGGTGATCAAGAACAACGCGCTGCGGGGCTCAAGCGCCTGGGCCAACACGTTCCTCGGCCGCGACCACAACGCCAAGCACAGCGGCGAGGCCGGGACGGCGCCGGATGAGGGAAAGCGCTCAGCATGAGCCGATCGAACGTCGCCAGGCTGCTTGTGTCCTGCCGCGACCGCGAGGGGATCGTCGCCTCGCTGTCCGGTGCGCTGCGGGATGTGGGCGCCAACATCATCACCTCCGACCAGTTCTCCTCAGACCCCTATGGCGGCAGTTTCTCGCTGCGCATGGAGTTCTACGTTCCCAACCCGGACGAGCGCCTGGCAACGCTCGACCAGCGCCTGGCGGAGCTCGGTGCCGAGCTGGAGCTCGATTACCGCCTCGTCGACGCGCGCCGGCGCAAGCGCGTGGCGCTGTTCGTCTCGCGCTACGACCACTGCCTGCTGGACCTGCTGTGGCGCTGGCGTCGCGGTGAACTCGGCATGGACGTGATCGCCGTGGTCTCAAACCACCCCGACCTGCGTGACGAGGTGGCCCGCTTCGGCGTCCCCTACCACCACATACCGGTGAGCAAGGAAACCAAGGCAGACGCCGAACGGGCACAGATCGACCTGCTCTGCGGCGAGGCCGAGCTGATCGTGCTGGCTCGTTACATGCAGGTGCTCTCCGACGACTTCTTGCGGCGCATCGGCTGCCCGGTGATCAACATCCACCACTCGTTCCTGCCCGCGTTCGCGGGTGCCGGCCCCTACCTGCGTGCCCACCACCGCGGCGTGAAGCTGATCGGCGCCACGGCCCACTACGCCACCGAGGACCTCGACGAGGGGCCGATCATCGAGCAGGACGTGATCCGCGTGACGCATCGCGAGGGACCGGGTGAGCTCGAGCGGATCGGTGCCGACGTCGAGCGCACGGTGCTGGCCCGCGCGGTGTCCTGGCACCTGGAGGACCGCGTGCTGCTGCAGGGCCACCGCACGATCGTCTTCTGAGCCGCCGCGGGCCCTTGGCCTTGCATACAATGGCGCTAGCTGCATGCAATAACTAGACGAGGAGGAGAGGGACTTGACACCTTCCAACCTGCAGGAAGTGCTTGACCGCGCCGGCAACACGGTCAAGCTGCTGCGCGACTCGCAGCTGGGCACCTACATCTACCCGGTCGTCCCGGCCGAGTTCAGCAACTGGCGTCGTGAGCAGAAGGCCTGGCGCGAGACCGCGGTGCTCTACGACCAGTCCCACCACATGGTCAACGTGTTCCTGAAGGGCCCCGACGCGATCAGGCTGATCGAGCGCACCGCGATCAACTCGGTCGCCAACTTCCCCGTGGGCCGCGCCAAGCAGTACATCCCAACGGCCTCAAACGGCGGCGTGATCGGTGACGGCATCCTGTTCCATGACGCGCAGGACAGCTACATCTTCGTCGGCCGAGCCCCGGCCTCCAACTGGCTGAAGTACCACGCCGAGACCGGCGGCTACAACGACCTCGAGGTCGTCTACGACGACCGCTCGCCGTCGCGCCCCTACGGCAAGGCCGTCAGCCGGCGGCTGTGGCGCTTTGAGATCCAGGGTCCCAACGCCTGGCCGGTGATCGAGAAGCTGAACGGCGGCCCCGTGGACCAGCTCAAGTTCTTCCACATGGCCAGCATGAAGATCGGCGGCGAGACCTACCCGACGCTGCGCCACGGCATGGCCGGCGCCCCCGGCCTGGAGATCTGGGGGCCGTATGAGAGCTACGAGCGCGTCCGCGAGACGATCCTCGAGGCCGGCGAGGAGTTCGGCCTGCTGCCGGTCGGCTCGCGCGCCTACTCGTCAAACACGCTCGAGTCAGGCTGGATCCCCTCGCCGCTGCCGGCGATCTACTCAAGTGAAGCCGAGCGTGGCTTCCGCGAGTGGCTGCCGGCCAACTCCTACGAGGCCACCCAGGTGCTCTCTGGCAGCTTCGTCTCCGACAACATCGAGGACTACTACACCAACCCCTACGACCTCGGCTACGGCCACATCGTCAAGTTCGACCACGACTTCATCGGCCGCGAGGCCCTGGAGGCGCTCGACCCCGAAGCGCAGCGCAAGAAGGTCACGCTCGCCTGGAACGCGGAGGACCTGACGGACATCTTCGCCTCGCTGCTGGACGTCGAAGGTCCCGGCTACCAGGTCTTTGACCTGCCCAACGCCAACTACGGCTCGTCGAACTTCGACTCCGTGGTCGACGCCGACGGCACCATCGTGGGCTTCTCGATGTTCACCGGCTACAGCGCCAACGAGCGCCGCGGGCTGTCGCTGGCCACGGTCGCGCCGGAGATCCCGATCGGGACCGAGCTGCGCGTCGTCTGGGGCGAGCCCGCGCCCACCGGCAAGACCAACGTCGAGCCGCACATCCAGAAGCACGTGCGCGTGGTCGTCTCGCCGGTGCCCTACGCCGTCACGGCCCGCACCGAGTACGCCGAGGGCTGGCGGACCGCCGCCCGCTAGGCGGGCGCTCTCTCTGAGCCGCCGGGGCCGGCGCCCAAGGGGCGCCGGCCCCGGCCAGAGAGGAGCGAGAGATGAAGCTCTCGCCCGAACGCCGCGCGCACCTCGTCGCGCGCCGGCACGTCGTAGCTGAGCTGTTCTGAGACGTTCCGCGGACGCCTCGCAAACAGGTGTCGCACCGGTGCGACACCGGGGTCGAGGCCAACCAACCGTCGACGCCACGCTATCACCGAGACCGCGTCCGTCCAGGCCGCGCTGGAGAGCTGCGCGGCGAGCTTCAGACCGATCGCATCGAGCTCGGCGAGCTGGTCATCCTCGGCGCAAAGGTCAAGCTCCAGAGCTTGAGCGCGGAGCTGCTCATCGATAACTCGGCCTGGCCGCGACTCGACCAGCCACGCCTGCCCCAACAGCGAGCAGAGGAGATATCGACTTGGATCGAGCAGGGCCGCATCGCCGTCTGCCTCCCGTTCCTGCTCGAAGCAGGCTACTGCGCACGCGACGCTCCAGAGCACCGAGAACTGGTTGACGAGCTGCTCTCGCTCCCGTTCATCCCGATCGATCGCGACGTCGAACGGCGAGCGCTCGCGGCGCAGCAGCAGCTGGCGCGCGTCGGACACCATCGGCTTGCGCCGGTTGACCTGCTGCTCACGGCGATCGCCGACATTCACGGCGTCGGGATTCTGCACTACGACGGCGACTACGACCTGATTCTTGAGAAGACGGATCTGACCTTCGACAGCGTCTGGCTGGCCGCACGCGGCGAACTCTGACCGGATGCCGCGTGCGCTGCGGTCCAACGGGACTGGCAATCCCCACACTCTTGGGCCATCTGCGCGTGGTCGGGGTATAGGGGGCAGGCGCGGCGGCAACTGCCGAGCAGTGTGCTTGTGCCACGAGCAGACCAATCAGGAGCCGACCCACACCGAGGTTGAGCGCATGGCCGGGCAGCGCGCCTTCGAGACCGCTCTGCGGCTCGCTGCGGAATGGGTGTTTATCTCAGAACGGCTAGGAGGCGTCGGCGAGCATCTTCTGTAGCTCTGCTCGCGTGTGGCCGGTTTGGCCTGCGAGCTGTAGGACTTCTGCGACTTTGGCTCGTAGCTCGCTTTGCTCGGGTGTGGCGACGACTCTGAGGCCACGACGTGGCGCCATCTCAAGGAGTCCTTCGTCACGGACGGCGCACAGGGCTCTGAACACGGTGTTGGTGTTCACGCCCATCACGGCGGCGGGGTGCCGGGCGGGTGGAAGCCGCTCACCGGGTTTGGCTTCGCCGTCTGCGATCGCGCGACGTATCTCAGCCGCGACCTGTTCGAGCAGGCAGGCTGGGTCGGTCCGGTCGAGCTTGACATCAAGCAATGTGCCATTTATCGTAGCGCATTATCATGGTCGTGCAGCGCCCGCAACAACCTCCGGCACCCCAGCCCGAGCATGGCGTTGATGACGGGGTGATTCTGGACGCACGCGCACGGCAGCGACACCAGCGCCGCACAGCAGCAGTGCTCGTGCTGGTCACGGGCGTGGTCTGCTGGTTTGTGTTCAGTGATGGCGGCGGCAGCGACCTGAGCGGTCCGATCGCGGCGAAGGGTCATCCGGCGGGTGCGGTGGGCTCGCTACCGGCCCCGGTTGTTGGTGTTCTGCCCGCCCGGCAGGTGACATTGTCCTATCGCCGTGCGGGGCTTCAGGTGGTTGGCGTGACCCGGTCGCTGTTTGGCCTTTCGGATCGTCCCGATGCTGATCCTGCGCTTGAGCTCAACACCGACCAGCATGGCTGGCGCGATGTCACACCCGCCCAGGTGCGATCCGCGTGTGCGCATGGCTGCTGGCTCGAGTTTGAGACGGCGTTCTTCCTGACCCGATCGGTCGGCTGGGTGACGACCTTTAACCTCCTCAGCACACAAGACGACCTCTATCACACCACGGACGGCGGGCGCTCCTGGAAGCTTCAGCTGCGAACCGAGCACACCCAGAATGCCGGTGCACAGGTGGCGATCTGGTTTATCAGCGCGCGAGACGGCTGGGCTGCTGCGCTTGAGCCCACCGGCCCGGGCGCCCGCGCCTGGCGCACACACAACGGTGGGGCGACCTGGACACCGGTCCCCGATAACCGGACCTTGAGGCGCTCCGGCCACGAGCAGGGCTGGACGCCCATGCCGTTTGAGTTCATCAACGCACAGGTCGGGTTCGCGGCCGAACCCCAGCCGGCGGACGGGTTGGCTTTTGGGCTTGCGCGAACGAGTGATGGCGGGCGGATCTGGCGAGCCCAAGCCGTGAGCCTGCCCGGATGGGCGACCCGCGCTGCCGCGGCAAACACCTACCCCGGCTACAGCGTCTCGTATCTGCTCCCAGTGTTCAGCAACCCACGTGACGGCGTACTGGCCGTGCTCCTGCCCGGGACCGGAAAGCACGCCGCCACGATCCGTTTCTACGGCACCACGAATGGGGGCGCTAACTGGACGTTCAAGAGCGGTGTTGCCGTAGACATCGGCAGGGTCAAGCCGCCCCACCAGCCCGTCACTGCATCGCTTGAACCGCTCGTATCGATTGCGAACTCGACGACCTGGTGGATCGCGTACCCACCAGAACCGGGGGCAAAGACCGGGGATGAGCTGCTCGTGACGACCAACGCGGGCCGGTCGTGGGCGCGGACCCCGTCAAACCTGCCAGCCGACGGCAGCCAGTTGACCGCGGTGAGCGCCACCCGAGCTTCCGCCACGATCCGGATCTACGGACCGGCGGGCAACAGCGTGAGCGAGCTTGAACAGACCACCGACGCCGGCCGGAACTGGCGGACCCTAAACCTAAAACAGGGCTGAGCATGGCCATCCGTACGCCGCCAAGACCGCAAGCGCCCCAGACAGACGTGGACGGGGGCGTTATCGCCGACGCTCGCAGACGTCAGAGGCTCCATCGTGGGATCGTGCTCGGAACAGCACTGGTTGGCTTGACCCTGGGGCTGGTAATCGCTGCGACCTCGACCAGCCCGCGACGCGACTCCCCAGCGGGCAGCCCCGCGCCGACCGCGATCGGCTCCTGCACTGCGGGCGATTTCAGCGCCCGGGTGCTCCGTGTCAGTGTTGGTGAGACCGTCGACCAAGAAGCGATCAAGCTCGTCAATGAAGGATCCGGTGCATGCCCGTTGAGCGGCGTGCCAGTGTTGAAATTGACCAACAGCAAGGACCGGGTCATCTACGTACCGGCGCAAGTCGCAAGCGGCAATCGCGGAGCCGTGACCCTCGGGCGGAATCAGGCCGCCTCCTTCTGGGTTCAGGAACTGGCGCCCAACGGAAACCAAGTCCCTTACGCCAAGCGCGCAGAGCTACTGGTCCACGGCATCAAGGGGCCAGTCGCGCTGAAGATCGGGACGTACCTGACAACCAGTCAGCAACTGATCGTCTCCGAAATCACGGCAGGAGTGCTCCGAGCCGCCCCGCGATCCACAGCCACCGCACCCGCATGCAAGGCCGCCCAGCTCCGAGTGACCACGCATTTCTTGGATGCGGCCATGAGTGGGAGCAACGCGGCCGAGGTCCTCACCAACACCGGAGCCGGGCCCTGCAGCCTAGGCGGTAGGCCGAGCGGCGCCTTCCTGCGCAACCGTCACCTCGCGCCTCCCGACACGGGCTCTCGCATCACGCTTGCCACTGGTGCAAGCGCTTCGGTTCTGCTGACCTCGTGCGTCGGGCCAGGCGCTGGGCACCCTAACTGCACCACCGCGTCGACGATTGCGGCCGGCATCTACCGCGCCGGCGTGGGCTTCACCGACATACCCAGCCAGCTCCACTAACCAGCTCAGCGGGGCCTCCTGATGCGGGCAGGCTTTCAAGTGCCGTCCACTCTTGCGCAGCACCACCGGACCCCTTGAGGATGACCACACCGTAGGTCCATCCGCGCGCAGGGTCGAGATCTCAAGCAGGCCGAGCGCCTGGGGTCAAGACGCCGAACCACTGCTCGGCCCCGTACTGTTCGAACCGCTCCACCTCGGTGAATCCAAGCTTCGCCGCCAGGCGCATGGAGCGGTCGTTGGCGACCTGAGTACAGAGCACCACCGGTTCGCCGGGCAGTGTGGTGGTGAGCCAATCCAGCGCGGCCGCGCAAGCTTCGGCGGCGAGCCCCCGTCCCCACGCGTCAGGCAGGAACATGTAGCCAAGCTCGACCTCGTTGGCTTCCGGGTAAACCTGACCAGGGCCGGTTGCGTCGCGCCGATCGAGCTTGACGATGCCGATCATCGCACCGTCCAGGTCGACGACGAAGTGACCGGCGCGCTGCGCGGGCACCTCGGGCAGCTCGCGCTCGAGTTCGTCGCGCTGCCGCGGGCCGCCAAGGTAGGTGCGCACCTCTGGCGACGCTAACAGCTCGATGAACGCCGCGCGGTCACGGGGGCTCGACTGGCGAAGCACGAGCCGCGCGGTCCGGATCGGCCTGGGGGGCCAGGGGACCGGTCCGAGGCTGGCCATAGCGTGAGCCTATCGTGCCCCATGAGCGCGGACCGCACTGGCGGTAAGGCGACCGGGCGCAGGCTCAGCGGTCCACTGGCCCGGCGCCGGCTGCCGCCACGCCGGCGGGGGCGAGCACGCGTTCGAGCGCCCGCTCGAGGCCGGCGTTGCCCACCTCGAGCACATCGAGCGGCAGGCCGATCCGCGCTGCGGCCCGCTCCGCCGCGGCCTGGTTTGCGGGTGTGCGGCGCTGCGCAAGCCAGAGCACGCGGGTGTAGTTGCCGAAGTAGTCGCCGAGCAGCTCGGGGTGGCGGTCGAGCCCCAGCTCGCGCACGACCGTGTGCTCGAACGTGCGCGCCAGAAAGTCGGTCAGCAGGTAGGTGCCGGGCTGCTCTTCAAGCGCCGCACGCACCTCCTCGCGCGCCAGCAGGTCGTAGCAGCTGTCGCCGTCAAGGCGCTCGAGCCCGTCGTGGCAGGCGAGCAACTGATCGAG
>JAJZID010000068.1 GCA_021810705.1 Actinomycetes bacterium | reverse complement strand
CATGGTCGCCTCGGTGTACACGCCGGGCAGGCTGGCCTGCGCGAGGATCTCCCGCCCCTCGCTGTCGTTGGTGCCGTCGAGGCGCACCACGAACGGGACCGTCGGTTTGACCAGCGCAAACGCCTCGATCAGGCCGCGCGCGACCTCGTCGCAGCGGGTGATGCCGCCGAAGATGTTGAACAGCACCGCCTTGACCTTCTGGTCAGAGAGGATCACCTCAACGGCCGAGACGATCGCGTCGGCCTTTGAGCCACCGCCGGCATCCAGGAAGTTCGCGGGCTCCCCGCCCGCGCCCTTGACCACATCAAGCGTCGACATCACCAGGCCCGCACCGTTGCCGAGCACCCCGATGTTGCCGTCCAGCTTGACGTAGGTCAGGCCGCGGTCGTGGGCCATGCGCTCCTGCGGGTCCTCGGCCGAGAGGTCGCGCAGCTGTGCGTTCTCGGGATGGCGAAACAGCGAGTTGTTATCGAGCGTCACCTTCGCATCGAGCGCCTTGACCTCGCGCTCGGGGGTGATGATCAGCGGGTTGACCTCAACGAGCGTCGCCTCCTCGCTGGTGAAAACGTCGTAGAGCTTTGCGAGCATCTCGCCGACGGGCCGCACGACGTCCGCGTCGACGCCCGCCTCATACGCCAGGCGCCGGCCGTGAAAGGGCTGGAAGCCGAGCAGCGGGTCGACGTGCAACATCGCGATCGCACCGGGGTCCTCCGCGGCGACAGCCTCGATGTCCATCCCGCCCCTGGTCGAGAGCATCACCAGAGGCGCCTTGGCGCCACGGTCAAAGACAACCGAGGCGTAGTACTCGGAGGCGATCTGCGACGCACCCTCGATCCACAGCTCATAAACCGTCAGCCCGCGGATGTCCATGCCAAGGATCGCGCCCGCATGCTCGCGCGCCTGCTGGGCGTCATTTGCGATCTTGATACCGCCGAGCTTGCCGCGCCCACCGATCTGCACCTGCGCCTTGATCGCACAGGGATAGCCGATCTCCTCCGCGGCCGCGACCGCCTCCGCCACGCTGCGCGCCGGCCTGCCCGACGGGACCGGCACCCCGTGGCGGGCAAACAACATCTTGCCTTGGTATTCGAGCAGGTCCATGCTCACAATCTATTGCAAAGCCGGCTCGGGCGGACGCGCCAGCAGGTTCTCCGCGGTTGCGGTCGTATTCCGTGCTGCGGCGGGTGACGGCAGCAGCTCAGGCGCCGCTGCGCGCCTCTGCCTGGCGCAAACGCGCCACCATCAGCTCAAGCAGCGCCCATGCGACGTCGGGATGGTCATGCGCAAACGGTCGGAAGGCCCGCCGCGAGAACACCAGGCAGCGTGTGGCCTCCAACGCTCGGGCCGTTGCCGAGCGCGTGTCGCGGTCGATCAGCGCCATCTCCCCGAAGAACTCACCGGGCCCGACTGTGCGAACCGGCAGGCCGCCGACCTCGATCCCAACGCTGCCGTCGGCCACCACGAAGAAGGTCGTGCCGAAGCCGTGGTCGGCGGTCAGCGTCGTGCCCGCATCGAACGAGATCTCATGTGCTTCGCGGGCCAGCTTCTTGAGGTCCCTGGGCTTGACGCTCTCAAACAGCGTCACCCGTCCAAGAACCGCCTCCGCGTCAGCGGCCGGGGGCGAGTAAATGTGTGTGGCGACCAGCCGTGCTAGCGGGTCATCTGCATCGGACACCTGCTCCTCCTCCGGCTCGATTGTGAGGCACCCTATCAATTCTCCTGGCCGGCGGCCACGGACGCGACGCGGATCGCGGTCAGGTGCATGACCGCACAGTCCGCGGCGGACAGCGTGGCAACCGATCGGTCCAGGTGGGCCGCCCGCTCGTCTGCCACGGGCGCTGAGCGCCCGGTAGCCGGGTCGCCGCAAGCCTCGCAGCAGGACGAAATGGTCGAGAAAATGGCATCATAAAGCGTTCATGACGATCCCCAGCCAGGTCACCTTTGTCACCTTCGACGTATATGGGACGCTGATCGACTGGGAGGGGGGTGCCGTCGACGCCTTCGTCAAGGAGGCGGCAAAGGATGGTGTAACGCTCGACCCGGCGCAGATCGTCCCGCTGTTTCACTCGGTCCAGGAGCAGATCCAGGCCGGTTCCTACGAGCTCTACGCGGAGGTTCTGAGGCGCACGGCGGTGCAGATCGCCAAGGAGCTCGGCTGGTCGCTTGAGCCCTCGCGCGCCGGCTTTCTGCCGGACTCGATCCAGCGCTGGCTACCGTTCAAGGAGACCGCCCCGGTGCTGCAGAAGATCGCCAAGAAGTACAGCGTGGGACTGATCTCAAACATCGACGACAAGCTGCTCGGCCAGACGCGCCGTCACATCCCACTCGACTTCGACCTGGTGGTGACCGCTCAGCAGGTGCGCTCCTACAAGCCGGACCCCGCTCACTTCACCGAGTGCGAGCGACGGATCGGCGGCAAGAAGGGGTGGGTTCACATCGCCTCAAGCTACTACTACGACGTGGAGCCATGCGTCAAGAAGAAGATTCCGGTGATCTGGGTAAACCGCCACGGCGACGCGCTCGAGCCCAACCAGAAGAAGCCCGACGCTGAGGTGCGCACGCTCAGGGAAGCGGCGAAGCTGATCGGGGTCGGTTAGCGCCTCGGCGGGCGTCCGCTTCAGCGGACCGCCGCGAGGTTGCGCTCGTGGATCTCACGCTGCGCGCCTGAGCGCCGGCCGGACGGCAGCGTCACCTCGCCCCCGCCGGCCAGCTGCTCCAGATAGGCAAGGTCCTCCGCCAAGAGCTCGAGTGCGCGCTCGGCGGTGAGCGGCGCGCCGTGGCCGGGGACGACGGTTTCGGCAGCGTTGACCAGCGGCGAGAGCCGGAACAGCGTCTCGCGGTAGGCTCCGACTGAGCCGCCGTGCTCGGCGGAGATCATCGGCAGCTCGACCGGCGAGAGGTAGTCGCCGCAGACGAGCACGCTGGCCCAGGGCAGCCAGAAGCACACGCCGTCACCGGTGTGGCCGTCGGCAGGCAGCAGTTCGAGCTCGTTGACGGTGTCTGAGCCGATCGAGATCCGGCCGGGGACCGGCAGGCCCTGCAGCCCGGTGAGCGCCAGCGGGCGGCGGCCTTCCACATAAAACTCGTTGTCAAATTCGCGCAGCCGCCGCTGCGGCTCGCCGAGCTCGTCGTCGAGCCGCGCGGCCGTGCTCTCGCCGACACCGAGCGAGTGCTCTGGAAACGCGAGCCGGCTCAGGAGGTGATCCCAGTCGCCGTGGGTGGCCAGCAGGCCGCTGACCGGGAAGTGCGATTGCTCAAGCAGTGCCGGCAGCGCCTCGAGCTCCGCGGGCAAGAGCGGCGAGTCGATCAGAAAGCCTTCATCACCGGATCTGACCGCGGTGCAGGTCGTCTGCCAGATACTGGAGACGACGACGATCACATCCTCGTGGACGGCGAGCGCGCGCACCGGGGAGCCTCAGGGTGAGCTGATCACGGCGAGCGGGTCGCCGAGCTGGACGGCGGCGCCCACGCTGACATGGACTTCGCTGATGATGCCGTCGCGGTGGGCGGTGATCTCGTTCTCCATCTTCATCGCTTCGATCACGCACACGAGGTCGCCTTCGGCGACCGTCTGGCCTTCTGTGACCGCGACCTTGAAGACGGTGCCCTGCAATGGGGCGGTGAGGGCGTTGCCGTTGGCGCTTGTGTGTGCGCTCGGGGCGCTGCGGGTGTGCCGGCGCGGTGCGGGACGTGGAGACGCGGTGGCCGGGGACGCTGTGGCGCTGGTGCTGGCCAGCGGGCCAGCGCCAGCGCTCTCGCCGATGACCTTGACCTCAAAGCGCTTGCCGGAGACCTCGACGGTGTACTCGCGTGTGGTCCGTGCGGGTGTGTCCTGCTCGCCGGTGGGCTGCTCGGCCTTTGGGAACGCGAGGCTCTTCAGCCAGGCACGGTCCTCGATCAGGTCCCGGCAGGTCTCGGCGTTTGCCCACTGCGGTGTGGCGAGGATCGCCTGATGAAACGGCAAAAGTGTTTTCAGATCGCCGATCTCATACTCGCCAAGTGCCCGGAGCATCCGTGCGGTCGCTGACTCACGGTCGGTGTCCCAGACGATCAGCTTGGCGATCATCGGGTCATACATCGGTGAGACCTCGCTGCCGGGCCCGACCCCGGAGTCAACCCGCACGCCCGGCCCGGATGGCTCACGGTAGCTGCTGATTCGTCCCGGGGCGGGCGCGAAGTTCTTGGACGCGTCCTCAGCGTTGATGCGGCACTCGATCGCATGGCCGCGCAACACCACATCCTCTTGGCGGACCGACAGTGGCTCACCGGCCGCCACGCGGATCCCCTCCTTGACGATGTCGACGCCGGTCACAAGCTCGGTCACGCAATGCTCAACCTGTACGCGCGTGTTCATCTCCAAAAAGAAGTACTCGCCATCCTGCAAAAGCCCCTCGATCGTGCCCGCACCCGTGTAACCGACCGCGGCGGCCGCATCAACCCCGATCCGGCCGATCCGCTCACGCAGGCCGGAGATGGCCTCAACCGCCGGGGCGGGGGCCTCCTCGATCAGCTTCTGATGCCGGCGCTGAAGCGAGCAGTCCCGCTCCCCCAGATGGATCACATGCCCGTGCTTGTCAGCGAGGATCTGCACCTCCACATGCCGCGGATCAGGCAGATAGCGCTCCAGATACACGGTCGGGTCGGAGAAGAACTTCTCACCCTCCCTGGCGGCGCCCTCAAACGCCGCCTCCAGCTGCGACTCCTCGAGCGCGACCCGAAAGCCCTTGCCGCCACCGCCACCAGCAGCCTTGACCGCCACCGGATAGCCGATCTGGCCGGCGATGATCCGCCGCGCATCCTCAACGGTCGCCACCGGCTCGGTCGTGCCCGGCACGATCGGCACTCCCGCCGCCGCCATCAGCTCCCGCGCCCGGGTCTTGGAGCCCATCGCCTCGATCGCGCTTGCCGGCGGGCCGATGAACACGATCCCACGCTCCTCGAGCGCGGCCGCAAAGGACGCGTTCTCAGAGAGAAACCCATACCCCGGATGCACCGCCTCAGCACCCGAACGCTCGATCATCTCAAGCAACCGCTCCACGTTCAGATACGACTCCGCGGCCGGACCGGGACCAAGCAGATACGCCTCATCGGCCCGCCTGACGTGCGGAGCCTCACGATCAAGCTCCGAATACACCGCCACCGTGGCGATCCCAAGCTCCTCGCAAGCCCGCATCACACGCACCGCGATCTCACCACGATTCGCGATCAGGACCTTTCCGAACATGCGTCGCCGGACTTTAGCGTCCTACTATCTGCGGCGTGACGATCCTTCAGGAGGCGCATCCCGCGAGCGCGCGCCGCCTGGGTCTCATGGCCCAACTTGCGGAGCGGCTGCGGTCCGCTTCGCTGAGCGGCTACACGCTCACGATGTATGTCGCCTCGCGGCTCTTGTACCTGGCGATCGCGGCGGTGGCGATGCTGGTCGTCGACACGCTCGGCGCCCACGTCGGCCTCGCCAAGACGTTCAACTGGCAGGGTTTCCCGCTGACGCATTCGACGCTCGGCAGCGAGATGTCCAACTGGGACGGCGAGTGGTACCTGAAGACCGCGGCCACCTGGTATTTCCACCACGTGATCAGGCAACCGCGCGCCTACACGACGCTCGGCTTCATGCCGATGTACCCGATGACGATCTGGCTGGTCGCGCACGTTGCCGCGATCAGCGACCTGCTGGCGGCGATCGCCGTGGCGATGATCGCGGGCGCGGTTGCCACGGTGCTGGTCGGCAAGCTGGCGCGTGACTGGTGGGGGGAGCAGGCGGCACGCCGGGCGGTCAGGTTCTGGTGTCTGTTTCCGGGCACGATCGTCTTCTCGATGGTCTACAGCGAGGCCTTGACGGTGAGCCTGATCGCCGCTGCGATGCTGCTCTTGGCACGCCGCCGCTGGCTGTGGGCCGGTGTGATGGCCGGCTTTGCGACGGCCGTCGCGCCGACCGACCTGGCGGCGGTGCCGATGTGTGCCGTGGCCACCCTGGTCGAGTGGCGTCGCTGCGGCTGGAACCCGCGCATCCGCGGTCGCCGACTGCCGGCACGTGCCTCGTGGCGGTCGCTGCTGGCGCCGGTGCTCTCGGTCGGCGGCGCCGTGGGATTCGGGATCTACCTGTGGATCTGGACCGGCTCCCCGTTGGCTGACTACACCGCCCAGCACATCGAGTGGTCGGAGTCGACCACGCCGCTGGCGATCCCGCGCGTGGCGATTCAGCTGGTCCGCCAGATGTTCGTCAGCGGTGCCCCGGGCCATGGACCTGGAGGCGTCGATCTAAACGACGCCCTCGCGCTGCTCGGCACGGTGTTCATGCTGGTGGCGCTCAAGCTGCTGTGGGATCACCGCGCACACGTGCCGCTGACCACGTGGGTGTGGACGGTCGTGGTCTGTCTGCTGGCGGTCACCTCCGCAAACACGCCGCCCAACCCGCGCATATTGCTGGACGCCTTTCCGCTGGTGCTGGTCGTCGGGGCGGCGCTCGACGGCCGTGCCTACCGCAGGGCGATGCGCTTGAACCTGCTGGCGACGGTTGTGCTCTCGCCGATCACCTACGTCGGCATGTGGCTACGACCCTGAGCGGTACAGCAGGCGCACGTTGATCGGCGCCGACCAGCCGAAGGTCCGGATCGTCGTATACGGGTAGAGCGCCCGCAGCTCCTGCTCCATGTGCTGGTAGCGGCGTAGGTTCGCCTGCGACTGCGGCGTGCCGTTTGAGGTGCCGTTGTGGCTTGCGATGATCCATAGGCGGGGGCAGGCGCTGGCGACGCGGGCCCGCTTCACCGCATCGAGCGCGGCGTACTGCTCGACGAAGGGCCTGACCGTCGCAAAGCCCAGCGACGGCAGCACCGGGCGCAGGTCCGGTGCGGGGTTGCGCGTGCCGGGGGGCGTGCCGCTGTCGCGCAGCAGGTAGTAGTCAAAGGACTCGCGGCCGTCCTGCGCGTAGAAGATCGCGCAAGCCGGTCTGGCTTTGGAAGTGTGGGCCAGCACGTAGGCGGTGACTGCGTTCCATGGCTCCGGCGAGACGCCGTAGGCGGGGACCACCTGGGTCAGCCGCAGGCCGAGCAGGAGCGCGATGCCGAGCGTGCCGAGCGCTGTCAGGCGCAGCGTGCGTGTCGGCCGCAGCAGCAGCCAGGCCAGCAGCAGCGCCACCACCGGGATCACCAGGATCGTCACGCGCGGCAGCTCGACCGGCTCGCCGCTGGCGTAGAAGAGCACGGTCAGCACGGTCGGTACGAGCGCCCAGGAGAGCATGAACAGCACGGGCCAGGCGTGCTGGTCGCGCGGCCGGCGATCGCGCAGTGCGCGCAGCGCCTGGCGCGCTGCGACGACCAGAGCGCTCGCCGTGCCGAGACCGAGCCCGGCGACCGCCACGTAGGTCATCGCGGTCGTGTGGAAGTCCGGCGGCAGCGCGGCCAGCAGTGTCAGCATCGCCTCTCCGACGATCGCCCAGTGCAGCTGCGTGACCCAGAAAAGCTGGCTTGAGCCGCGCTCGACGGCCAGCACCGCAAGCGGTGTGCACAGCACCAACGTGAGCGCCAGGCAGCCGATCACCAGCCGCGCGCGTTCGCGGTGGATCAAGAGCAGCGCCAGCTGGCCGGGAATCAGCAGCGCAAAGTCGTAGCCGATGTAGAGCGCCGCCAGGGTGGTGAGCACGTAGGCAACCACGGCTCCGCGCGCGGGGGCGCGCTCGGGTGGGGTCTGCAGGATCACGGCCAGTGCCAGAAACGAGCCGACCGCTAGCGTCACGAGCCACGCGTAGCCGCGGGCGTTCTGCCCCCAGTAGACCAGTGGCAGGCTGATCACGGTCAGCAGGCCGGCGGCGCCGGCCAGACGCCGGTTATCGGGGAACAGGCGCAGCGCGAGCGCCGCCACGAGGCCGCCGGTCGCCGCCGTGGCGATCACCGACGGTAGGCGCATCACCCAGGTGGCGTCGCCGAACCAGGCGAGCAGGAGGTGCATCCCCAGGTAGTAGATGAACATGTTGCCGCCGTCGTGGGCTACAGCGCGCCACAGCGCCGCGCCGTGTTGGCTGACGATCGCGAAGGTGGAGCCCTCATCGAGCCATAGGCTGCGCGTGCCGAGGTCGATCGCGGTCGCCAGCGCCCCGGCGAGCGTGGGGATTGCGATCGCGAGCAGGTCGGCCCGGGTGAGTGAGGGTTTGGCGGGCCACAGGCCCGCCAAACCCTCACTCACCGGATATTCGTCCGCCAGCCGCGTCCGTGTCTGGATGCTCATTGGCCAGACACGGTACAAGCGCAAGCCAAGCGGATGCTCAAGACGCCTGTCCGGCGCTCAGCGGGCCGAGCGGATCATCCCGGCGGCGACCGTGTTGTTGGTCGCCTCGTCGATCAGTATGAAGCTGCCGGTGGTGCGGTTGCGGGCGTAGGGGTCGACCACCAGCGGTGTTGAGCTGCGCAGGTGCACGCGGCCGATCTCGTTGAGCTCCAGGGTGCCGGCATCGGTGTCGCGCTCGAGCGTGTTGACGTCGACGCGGTACTCCAGGCGGTCGATGATCGCCTTGGCGGCGCGGGTGGTGTGGTGGATCGCGTAGCGCCCGCCGGCTCGCATCGGCTGCTCGCTCATCCAGCAGACCATCGCCTCCAGGTCGCGCGCGACGATCGGCGGCTCGTCGGCACCGGCGATCAGATCGCCACGCGAGATGTCGATGTCATCCTCGAGC
>JAJZID010000067.1 GCA_021810705.1 Actinomycetes bacterium | reverse complement strand
TCGCCTTTGGTGTGGGCGTGGCGAGCGGCTGGTGGACCGGTGTCGCAGCCGGTAACAGCACTCGCGCGCGGCACGCGGCAACCACGAGCAGCAGCACCGCCACCACGACGGCCGCCACGCCGACAACGGCAACGCAACCGGTGGTCACGGTCGTCAACCCGCCGCCGGTCGGCAGCAAGCACCTGCCCGGCACCGGCAAGCCGCCGATCGAGCTTGGCGACCTGGCCAGCCCGCAGCAGTTCATCATCGGCCAGCTCTACCAGCTGGCCCTGCAGCACGAGGGCTACACCATCTACCTGACACGCAACGTGGGCGTCCCGGCGATCCGAACCGCGGCGGTTCTGCACGGCACACTTGACATCTACCCGGAGTCGCTGGGCGAGTGGAACAGCGCCATCGCGCACCTGCACCGGCGCTTTGCGACGGTACGTGCGGCCTACAGGGCCGCCTCGGCATACGCTCGCAGACACGGCTTCGTGCTGCTTCCCCCCACGCCGTTCAGCTCCACCAGCTGCCTGGCGGTGCTCGCCCAGTACGCCCAGGCAGCCCACGTTCATTCGCTGCCACAGCTTGCCAGGGCCGGCGGCGTGATCCTCGGGGTCCCCGCTGAGTTCGAGTACATAAACGACGGTCTACCAGCCCTGGAGCGCGCCTACCATCTGCGCCCGGGCTACGTGCAGTCGATCGGCATCGGCCTGCAGTACTGGTGGCTTGACAGCGGCAACGTCCAGGCTGCCTACTGCAACACGACCGACCCGCAGCTCTCCGGTCCGGACTACGTCGCGCTGTCTGACCCCAAGCACATATTCGGGCACGGCAACATCGTGCCGGTCACGACGCCACGCGTGCTGAGACGCGAGGGACCGGTCTTTGCGCGGACGATCGAGCGGGTGGACCGGCTGCTGACATTGCGCGCGATGCGCGGTCTGAACGCCGAGTACTCGCTGAGCGGCCACGGTCCCACCTCAATCGCATACCAGTTCCTCGAGGGCAACGGGATCCTGCCGCCCTCGCGCTTTGCCCCGGTCAGCTCGGGCGGCAGCTGAGCATCAGTCGCCGCCCGGGGCCGACAGCCGGTCCGCCGCAGGCGCACCGAAACCGCCGCTGGACCCGAAACCGCCGCTGGACCCGAAGCCCGCGGAGCCGCGGTCGCCGTCAGCCAGGGCCTGCACCTCCACAACGACGGGCAGCTCAACGGCAACGATCACCAGCTGGGCGATGCGGTCACCCGCGTTGATCGTGAAGCTCTCAGCCGAGGTGTTGAGCAGCAGCACGCGCAGCTCGCCGCGGTAGCCGGAATCGATCAGCCCAGGGGCGTTTGCGACCGTGATGCCGTGTTTGGCTGCGAGTCCCGAGCGTGGGAGCACCAGTCCGGCGTGGCCAGCAGGAACCTCAAGCGCAAGCCCTGTGGGTACGCTCACCCGCCCAGCGGCCGAAAGCTCGGCAGGCTCAAGCGCAAACAGATCAAGGCCGGCGTCCTGCGGATGGGCCCGTCGCGGCAGGATCGCCTGGTCGGCAAGCCGCTTGACCTTCAGCGACCCGGCCTCAGCCATAGCGAGGCAGGACTCCTCCGGCGCGTCGCTGATCGTTCATCTGGCGCCGGCCCCAGCGCCCGTCACGGTGAAGCGCGCGAAGCGCTCCGCCACCGCGGCGGTGAGCGCAGCACTGACCCGCACACCGTCCGGCGTGTCTTCGCGCCTGAGATCACCCGCCAACCCGTGTAGCTCGGCCAGTCGCGCACCGTCGCTGTAGGGGATCAGCAGCTCCACCTGGCGCAGCCTGCGCGCAAACTCACGCTCGATCGCCTCCAGCAGCAGCGGCAGGCCCTCGCCCGTCAACGCCGATAGCTGGACTGCACCGACGTGGCGGTGGCGCAGCTCTTCGCGGGCCTGCGGGTCGACACGGTCGATCTTGCCGATCACCAGCAGGCGTGGCACCGCGGCGGCGCCGATCTCCGCGAGCACCGACTCCACGGCCGTGATCATCTCGAGCCGCTCCCGCTCGGGTGCCGAGCCATCAACCACGTGCAATATCAGGTCCGCCAGTCGCGTCTCCTCGAGCGTGGCCGCGAACGCGTCGACAAGCTGGTGGGGCAGCTTGCGGATGAAGCCGACCGTGTCGGTCACCAGGTAGTCGCGACCACCGGCGCGCATCAGGCGGGTCGTGGGATCGAGCGTGTGAAACAGGCGGTCCGCGACCCCCACCTCGGCCCCGGTGAGCGCGCCCAGCAGGGTCGATTTGCCCGCGTTGGTGTAGCCGGCAAGGGCGATCTGCGGCAGGTCGGTGCGTTCGCGCTCGGCGCGCATCACGCTGCGACTGGAGCGCACGTGCTCGAGCCTGCGCCTGAGGGTGGAGATCCGGTCGCGCGCCAGCCGGCGGTCGGTTTCGATCTGGGTCTCACCGGGTCCGCGGGTGCCGACGCCACCGCCCAGGCGCTCGAGATGTGTCCACAGGCCGCGCATGCGCGCAAGGTTGTACTCCAGCTGCGCGAGCTCGACCTGAAGCTTGCCCTCGGCCGTGTGCGCGTGGGCGGCGAAGATGTCGAGGATCACAGCGGTTCTGTCGATGACCGGCAGCCCCAGCGCCTGCTCCAGGTTGCGCTCCTGACGGGCCGAGAGCTCGTCGTCGCAGACAACCACGTTGGCATCGCTGGCGCGCAGTGTCTCGGCCAGCTCAGCGAGCTTGCCGGGCCCCAGGTAGGTGTTCGGGTGTGGCGCCGCCAGGTGCTGCACCGTGGCTCCAACGGTCGCCACACCGGCGGTCAAAAGCAGCTCGCGCAGCTCGTCGAGCTGCTCGCTGTCGCCCTCGGGCAGCGCGGCGATCATGTGGGCGCGCTGACGTGCCCGTGGCCGCTGCTGGGTTGCGTGCGCCTGCTTCACAACTCCGACCTTACAACCCCAGCCCCTGCCGACCAGCCACGAACCGGTCGCGTACCACTGCGCTGCGGGTGCTCAGCGCGAAAGGCTGCGCAGGCGCTCAACCGCCTCGAGCAGCCGGTCCTCAGGCGTCGTCAGGGAGATGCGGAAGTAACCCTCGCCGCTGCGTCCGTAGGCACCGCCGGGCGTGAGCACCACGCCCACGCGCTCAAGCACGAACTCGCAGTACTGCGCCGAGGTCGCAAAGCCCTCCGGGATCGGCGCCCAAACATAGATCGTTGCGTGGGGGCGCGTCACATGCACTCCGGCCGCCTCCAGAGCGTCACAGACCAGGTCCCGGCGTCGCGCGTACACGGCGTTCATCGCCTTGACCTCGGCGTCCACGCTCGCCTGGAGCGCCGCCACGCCGGCCAGCTGGATGGCGTCAAAGAGGCCTGAGTCGACGTTTGACTTCAGGCGCCAATAGCTGGCTATCGCTTCCGCGTTACCGACGATCGCCGCGCAGCGCCAACCGGTCATGTTGTAGCCCTTGGACCACGAGAAGACCTCCACACCCACCTCCTTGGCGCCCGGTGTTGCCAGAAACGAGGGGGCTACGTAGCCGTCGTAGGTCGTCTCGCTGTAGGCGTTGTCGTGTACCGCCAGGATGTCGTGGCGCTGTGCGAGCGCGACCGCACGCTCAAAGAAACCGTCCGGCACGGTCGCGCCGGTCGGGTTGTTCGGGTAGTTGAAGAACATCAGCCGTGCGCGTTCAAGCGTCGGCTGTGGGATGCCGTCCAGGTCCGGCGCGAAACCCAGGGCGGGCTCAAGCGGCATCAGCACCGGCTCGGCGCCGGCCAGCGTCGGGCCGCCGGTGTAGACCGGATAACCGGGGTCGCTGGCGAGCGCCACGTCCCCGGGGTCCAGGAACGCCAGGTTGAGGTTGAAGATGCACTCCTTCGCACCGATCGCCGGCATCACCTCGGTCTCCGGATCGAGGCTCACACCGAAGCGGCGCGCATAGAAAGCGGCAACCGCCTCGCGGAACTCGGCGCGTCCACGGTTGGTCGGATACCGGTGTGTGCCCGGGTCGGCCACCGCCACCTTCGCCGCCTCCACGATCGCCGGGTAGGTCGGCATGTCGGGATCACCGATCCCGAGGCTGATCACATCGACGCCGGCGGCGCGCTGCGCTTCGATCTTGCGTTCGAGCTCGGCAAAGAGGTAGGGCGGGATACGTTCGAGTCGTCTACTTGGCCGCAACGGAGTCCTCCAACCCATCCAGCTCCGCGACGAGCTCCTCGGAGACCGTGCCGCGCATCACCGGCAGCGCCCAGCCGGTCAGCATCACTTGCAGATCTGAGCTGACCGTCACCTCGAGCTCACCGCCCTCGAGCAGGACCGTGACCGGCGAAGCGCCGCCCTGCAGCACGTGGCTGACGGCTGCGCCGATCGCGCCGGTGCCGCTGGCCGTGGTCTCACCGACGCCGCGTTCGAAGATGCGTGCCCTGATCAGCCCTGGGTGCACCACTGTGAACCAGGACACGTTGGTCCGGTTGGGAAACAGGGCGTGGCACTCGATCTCCGGGCCGATGGCCGGCAGGTCGAGGCTGTCAAGCTCAGCCTGATCGGCCATCGCGATCGAGCACTGCGGGTTGCCGATCTGAACGTGCTGAAAGGACCAGCTGCGGCCACCGACGACGAGCTCACCGCGACCATCGGCGCGGCCGCCGGGATAGTCGGCGCTCGCGAGCCGTGCCTGCCCCATGTCCACGCTGGCACTCGTCGGGGAGCTCACCTGTGCATGCAGCACGCCGGCCTGCGTGCCGATCGCGAAGCTGCTCTGCGCTGTCCATCCCTCGCGGCGCAGGTAGAGGATCGCCTCGCGGGCGCCGTTACCGGACACGCCCGCCTCGGAGCCATCCGGGTTGAAGATGCGCAGCTCGGCGACCAGGTCATCGCGCTCAGAGCGCGCAAGCAGCACGATCCCGTCAGAGCCGATGCCGGTGTGGCTCGCACACAGGCGCTGCACCCGCGCCGGCGTGAGTTCATAGGGCAGATCGCCTGCCTCGATGATCAAGTAGTCGTTACCGAGCGCCTGCCACTTCTGAAAGTTCACCGGCTGGAGGCTAGATGATCGCGCTCGTCCTTGAGCCAAAGCGCGGCGATCTCGGCCGCCACCTGCTCGCTGGTCCTGCCGCCGACATCCACCGCAATCATTCCGGGCAGCTTGCGCATCCAGGTCAGCTGACGCCGGACGTAGTTGCGGGTGCGGCGCTTCATCGCCTCGACGTCGCCGGCGAGCAGCTCCTCGAAGCCGAGCGCCTGCCGGGCGGTTGCGCTCACGCCGGTCGCGTTGGCGGCACGAACCTCATGCTCAACCCCGGCTGCCAGCATCGCGTCTACGCGGGCGTTGACGCTCGCGTAGAGCCGCTCACGGTCGGCCAGCAGCCCGATCAGGAGCGTGGGGTGACGGGTCGCCTCGGTCCACAGCTCAGACGTTGTGTCCGGTGCAGGGAGCTCACCGCAGTGATGCAGCTCGAGTGCTCGCACGACACGGTGGCTGTCGGTGGCAGCGATCTGGCCTGCGGCCTCCGGCGCCACGCGGGCCAGCCGGGCGTGCAGCGCCTCGGGACCAAGTCGCGCAAGCTCCGCCAGAAGGCCCTCCCTGATCGCCGGATCCGGTGGTGGACGAAAGCTCAGATCGGCAAGCGCTGCCCGCAGATAGAGTCCTGTCCCACCGACCACGATCGGCAGGTGTCCCTCCTGCAGGAGCATGTCGATCTCGTTGTGTGCGAGCTCCGCGTACTGGCCGGCGCTGAAGGTCGCATCCGGCGGCAGGAACGAGATCAGCCGATGCTCGAGCCGGGCCTGCTGCTCGGGTGAGGCAACGCCGGTGAGCAGCTCAAGCCCGCGGTAGACCTGCAGCGCGTCGGCTGAGACCGCCACCGGCAGCTCCCCGTGGGCCCGCAGCACGTCGGCGAGTGCGACGGCCACCGCGGTCTTGCCGACGGCGGTCGGGCCTACCAGTGCGATCAGCCTTCGGGTGGACATCAGCACGCAGTATCGTCCCACCGAATGTTTGGCGGCCACGCGCGCGGCGACAAATGAAGCTGGCAGGCAGCCGCGTGCTGCTGACCGGCGCCACCGGCGGCATCGGCCGCGTGCTTGCTGGCGCGCTGGCCGCGCAGGGTGCTCAGCTGGTGTTGAGCGGGCGTCGGGCCGATGCCCTCGAGGCGCTTTGCGCCGAGCTTGGCGCCGAGATGATCGCTGCGGATCTCGCGCTCGCGTCGGATGTCGAGCGTCTCGCTGAGCAGGCCGGTCGGGTCGATGTGCTGATCGCCAACGCTGCGCTGCCGGCCTCCGGGCATCTGCTCGAGCTGAGCCAGGCGGAGATCGACGTGATGCTGAACGTGGATCTGCGCGCACCGATCGCGCTGGTGCGGGCCCTGGCGCCCGCCATGGTCGCACGTGGTCACGGCCACATCGCGATCGTCTCCTCGCTGGCGGGCAAGGCGGCGACACCGGCCTCTTCCATCTACAGCGCGGCAAAGTTCGGCCTGCGCGGGTTTGCGCACAGCGCCAGGGCGGATCTGCGTGCTGGCGGCGTCGGCGTGTCGGTGGTGCTGCCGGGGTTCGTGCGTGACGCGGGCATGTTCGCCGACACCGGCGTGACGCTGCCACGCGGCGTTGGCACCAGCTCGCCGGCGCAGGTTGCCGCCGCCGTGATCTCTGCGATCGAGCACAACCGTGCCGAGGTGACCGTCGCACCGCTGGCCGTGCGTGTCGGCGCCGGCTTCGCGGCGCTCGCTCCCTCGCTGGCCGCGCTGGGTCAGCGAGCGCTGGGTGCCGGCGCCCTGGCCAGGCGTGTATCCGCGGCGCAGACGGACAAGCGCCCGCCTGTGGGGTAGCGCCCGCCTGCGGCCTAGCGCCGCCAGCTGCCGGCCGTCAGCTCCGCGGCGCGCCCGCGTCGGCGCGGGCGTGCTTGCCCGTGACACCAACGAGCGCGGCGATGATCTCATCCGCCAGCCGCGCCCCGTCGGTGTGGCGCTCGGGGGTGGCCTGCACCCGCACCACGATCGTGGCACCCGCGATCTCCTCGAGCAAGACACTCGGCGCCTTACGGGTGGGTGTGGACACGTTGGCGTCGAGGATCGCCTGCACGTGGCTTGGGCGGACGCTTGACGCGAGCGTGACTCGCACGTCCACGGAGTCCGGTTCGCGCAGCGGCAGAATCGCCGCGGATAGCACCAGCGTGTTGGGGACCATCACCCGCTCATCACCGCGCGAGAGCGTGGTGTACAGCAAGCCCAGGGAGGTGACCACGCCGTCGACGCCGCCGGCCAGCTGACCGGCCTGCAGCTTAACCCGCTCGCCGAGCCGAAACGGCCTGGCGCTCAGCAGCACCATCCCCGCGAAGAGGTTGCCCAGTGGTTGCTGGGCGGCAATGCCCAGGACCACAGCGGTGAACGCGCCGCCCACCGCCAGCGCCTGCAGCGATATCCCGCCCACGCCCAGAGCGCCGAGCACGGTCGCAACCACGGCCAGCAGGCGGATCAGGAACTCGACGGTGCCCGCGGTCGCGGGGTCCATGCGCCGGAAGACAACGGGCGAGGCCCTGGCGAGATCCCTGGCGATCAGCCAGCCGACCAGTAACACCAGGAAAACCGCCGCCACCTTGACGATCGTCAAACCGAGATAGATGCCGTGCAGGTGGCCGTCACGCCCCGCCCAGTCGCGCCCCATGATCACCAGCACGAGTACCGCCACCTCCACCGGCAGCCGACCCAGCGCCCGGCGGATCACCTGCCGATTGAGCTCAAGCTCCAAGCCGACCGCGGCCCAGGCCTCGCTGCGGGTATCAAACATCCGGCTGTTGACCTTCCGGCGCAGGCGTGCCATGAAGGCGATGGTCTAGCCGGCCGCGGCCGCAACGAGCGACATCGCGCCCGTGAGTGTCTGGCTGGTGGCGCCGCTGATTTCGACCTGCACGTAATCACCGGGCTCACCCAGCCCGTCGAAGTTGACCACCTTGTTGTGGCGAGTGCGGCCACGCAGACGCGCGGGGTCGGTACGCGAAGGCCCCTCGATCAGCACCTCGAGTGAGCGGCCGACGAATCGCTGGGCGCGGTCGTTAGCGCGCCGCTGGACCAGGCTGACCAGTCGCTCGAGACGCTCAACCTTCACCTCGTGCGGTACCTGACCCTCGAGCGCGGCGGCCTCGGTGCCGCGACGCGGCGAGTACAGGAAGGTGAAGGCGCCGTCGTAGCCGACCTCATCCACAAGGCTGAGCGTCTGCTCAAAGTCCGCCTCTGTTTCCCCGGGGAAGCCGACGATGATGTCGGTGCTCAGCCCACAGTCGGGCAGCTGCTCGCGGATCAACGCGACCCGATCCAGGTAGCGCTCGCGCGTGTAGGTTCTGCGCATCCGCTTGAGCACGGCGCTGGAACCCGACTGCAGCGGCAGATGGATGTGCTCGCACAGTGCCGGCAGCTCGGCGTGGGCGCGGATCACGTCCTCGCGCATGTCCTTGGGATGCGGGCTTGTGTAGCGGATCCGTCGGATGCCCTCAACGGCGTCGATTCGGCGCAGCAGCGCGGAGAACGACGCCCGCCGGTCAGCGGGCAGATCGCGCCCGTAGGAGTTCACGTTCTGACCGAGCAGGGTCACCTCGCTCACACCGTCGGCCGCCTGTCTGCGGACCTCCGCGATCAGCGTGTCGGGGTCACGGCTGAGCTCACGTCCGCGTGTGGAGGGCACGATGCAGTAGGAGCAGACACAGTTGCAGCCGACACTCACCTGCAGCCAGCCCTGATGGCGCCGAGCACGTTGGGCGGGCAGGTCGCCGGTGAAGGACTCAAACTCGAAGAAGCCCTGGGCACTCAGCGACTCGCTGGTCAGAAACTCCGCAAGCTTATGCACCTGCCCAGGTCCGAACGCGACATCAACGTAGGGGAAGCGCTCA
>JAJZID010000066.1 GCA_021810705.1 Actinomycetes bacterium | reverse complement strand
CTGGCGTGCGGTCGAGTCGGCCAGGTCCGCGCCGCGCACGACATCGCCGATGCCCTGCGCGGCGTCGTCGACCACGACCGCGAGCTGGTAGGCGAACACTCCGTCTGAGCGCAGCAGCACGAAATCATCAACACTGCTCCGCTGCTCGCCGAGCAGCCGGTCGCGCCAGGCGACATGCTCGCCCTCCGCCCGCAGCCGCAGCGCGTGGCGCTCACCCGCCTGGGCGCGGCGCCACGCCTGCGTCGGGGCCAGTGCCGCGCAGGTCCCCGGGTAGGAGCCCTCCGGCAGCTCGCCGTGCGGGGCGCTGGCTGCCTCGCGGATCTCCGCGCGGCTGCAGAAGCACGGGTACACGCGACCCTCGGCGCGCAGCCGCTCAACGGCTCGCGCGTAGAGCGCGGTGCGCTGTGACTGGCGCGCCGGCACAGCATCCCAGTCGATCCCGAGCGCGCGCAGATCGCTGATCTGCATGGCCTCGTAATCGCGACGGGAGCGTCGTGGGTCAAGGTCCTCGAAACGCAGCAGAAAGCGGCCACCCTGGGAGCGCGCGGCAAGCCAGGCCACCAACGCCGTGCGCAGGCTGCCCAGGTGCAGCGGGCCGGTCGGGCTGGGGGCGAAGCGTCCGTCGCGGTTCACGGCCTGTCGGCGGTCTCGAGGAGGGGCGGTCCAGCGGGACCGCCCCTCGCTCACAGCTCAGGTGTTTCGGCGCGCGGCGGCGGCTTGCGCCGGCCCTTGTTGGGTGTGCAGCCGAGCAGCTTCAGCAGCGGGTCGTGGCGCTGATCGACGACGCGCTCCTTCATCGGGATGATCGCGTTGTCGGTGATGTGGATGCCCTCGGGGCAGACCTCGGTGCAGCACTTGGTGATGTTGCACAGGCCGATGCCACCCTCATCAGCGATCTGATCCAGACGGTCGACCCCGTCCAGCGGGTGCATGTCCAGGCTCGCCATGCGCATCATGAAGCGCGGGCCGTAGTAGCGGTTGTGCATCCGGTGGTCGCGCAGGATGTGGCAGACGTCCTGGCACATGAAGCACTCGATGCACTTGCGGAACTCGCTCATGCGGTCGGTGTCGGCCTGGTCGATCAGGAACTCGCCCTTCTCGTTGATCTCGACGCCCGGCTTCAGGTTCTCGCGCGGCGTGAACGGGGTGATCTGCTTGTTGACGCGGTAATTCCAGGACACGTCGGTGACCAGGTCGCGGATCGGCGGGAAGGCACGCATTGGCTCGACGGTGATCGGCTGATCGGCCGGCAGGTGATCCAGGCGGGTCTTGCACATCAACCGTGGGCGGCCGTTGACCTCGGCGCTGCAGGAGCCGCACTTGGCAGCCTTGCAGTTCCAGCGCACCGCCAGGTCGGGCGCCTGTGAGCGCTGGATCTCGAGTACGGCGTCGAGCACGACCATCCCAGGCTCGGTCTCGAGCTCGTAATCGACCAGCTCGCCGCCGGTCAGATCGCCACGCCAGATCTGCAGGCGGCGAGTCCCGCCCGCCATTGCTGTCTCGCTCATGATGCCTTCTCAGCCTCCTTACGGGCCTCGACCAGCTCGTCGAGCTCGTCGCGCTTGACGACCGGCGTCGGTGTCAGCGACATGTCGTGCGTGCTGTCGCCGTCGATGATGATGTTGTGCTCGCCCCAGTAGTCGCTGTAGCCAGTGTGGTCAAGGCGGCTGTGGGCGCCGCGGCTCTCCTCGCGCAGCAGCGCCCCCCGGGCGATCATGTGCGAGACGGTGAGCATGTTCTTGACCTCGCGGCAGAGCTGCAGGCCAGGGTTGTAGTCCAGCCGATCCGACGGCGCACGCAGGTTGGCGGCACGGGCGTCGAGCTCCTCGAGCTTGCCGATCGCTTCGCTGAGACCCTCCCTGTCGCGGAAGATGCCGACGCCGTCGCCCATGATCTTCTGCAGGTCGCGGTGCAGATGGAACGGGTTCTCGGCGCCGGAGCCGTGCAGGAAGCCTTCGATCTCGGCCTGGGCCTCGGCGACCTGTTCGGCCGGCAGTGACACCGGCCCCGACGCGTTGGCCGCCTCGGCGGCACCGATCCCGGCGCGCCGGCCGAAGACCAGCAGATCGCCGAGCGAGTTGCCGCCCAGGCGGTTGGCGCCGTTCATACCGCCGCTGCACTCACCGGTGGCAAACAGCCCCGGCACGCGCGAGGCGCCGTTGTCGGCATCGACCTTGACGCCGCCCATGAAGTAGTGGCAGGTCGGACCGACCTGCATCGGCTCCTTGGTGATGTCAACGCCGGCCAGCTCCAGGAACTGGTCGTACATGCTGGGCAGCTTGCGCTTGACGTAGTCGGAATCGAGGTGGGAGACGTCGAGATAGGCGCCACCGTGCGGGGTGCCACGCCCCTCCTTGACCTCGGTGTAGATCGAGCGTGCGACGACATCGCGGGTCGAGAGCTCCATCCGCTTGGGGTCGTAGCGCTCCATGAAGCGCTCGCCCAGAGCGTTGCGCAGGATGCCGCCCTCGCCACGCACGGCCTCGGTGACCAGCAGACCGGCGACCCCGGGGGGGTAGACCATGCCGGTCGGGTGAAACTGGACGAACTCCATGTCAACCAGCTGCGCCCCGGCCTCGTAGGCCAGCGCGTAACCGTCGCCGGTGCAGTCCTGCGAGTTGGAGGTGATCTTGTAGATGCGGCCGCTGCCGCCGGTCGCGAGCACCAGCGCCCTGGCGCTGAAGCTGCACAGCTCGCCGGTCTGACGGCGGTAGCCAAAGCAGCCGACCACTCGCTCGCCGTCCTTGATCAGGCGCGTGATCGTGGTCTCCATGAAGACATCCACGTCTGAGTGCACGGTTCGGTCGTGCAGCGTGCGGATCATCTCAAGCCCGGTGCGGTCGCCGATGTGCACCAGGCGCCTGTAGCTGTGCCCGCCAAAGGCGCGCTGCGACATCGTGCGCTGCGGCGTGCGGTCAAAGACCGCCCCCCAGTGCTCGAGCTCACGGGCGCGGTCGGGTGCCTCCTTGGCGTGCAGTTCGGCCATGCGCCAGTTGTTCAGGTACTTGCCGCCGAACATCGTGTCCTGGAAGTGTGTGGACCAGTTGTCCTTCGGGTCGACGTTGCCCAGCGAGGCGGCCAGGCCGCCCTCGGCCATCACCGTGTGCGCCTTGCCGAGCAGCGACTTGCAGACCAGGCCGGTGCGGGCGCCAGCCTCCGAGGCGGCGATCGCGGCGCGCAGGCCTGAGCCACCAGAGCCCAGCACGAGCACGTCGTAGTCGTGATGTTCGATGCTTTGTTCGCTCATCAGAACACGTGGTGTGGGTCGTTGAACGCACCGGAGGACACGAGCCAGATATAGACGTCTGTGCCCCACACGGTGAACATGCTGATCCAGGCCCACTGCATGTGGTGCCCGTTGAGGATCGAGACCTTCTTCCAGGCGCTGTGCCGGGTCTGTGCGGTGGGCGTGCAGGAGAAGCAGTTGAGCTTGCCGCCGATCAGATGGCGCCAGGAGTTGCAGCCGAACGTGAACGCCGACAGGCAGAACACGTTGATGAACATGATCGCGTTGCCGACACCGATGCCGAAGCTGCCGTGATAGAAGAGACCGCGGATCGCGTCGTACCAGAGGAAGCCGATCACGATCACGGCGAAGTAGAAGAACACGCGGTGCATGTTGTTGAGCACCAGCGGGAACTTCGTCTCGCCCGTGTATTTGCGCCGCGCCACGCCCGCGACCGCGCAGGAGGGGGGCGCCAAAAAGAACGAGCGGTAGTAGGACTTGCGGTAGTAGTAACAGGTGCTGCGCAGCCCGAGCGGCGCCCAGAGCACCAGGAAGGCCCAGGGCAGGGTCGTGTGAAACTGGATGATGCCGGGCAAATCCGGCGAGAACATGGGCGACTGCAGGTGCGCGCCGCCGGCGGTGATCGCGTAGTACTTGCTGACGATCGCGTGGATGATCGTGTAGATGCCAAACAGCGTCAGCGACGTGACGACCAGCACCGGCTGCACCCACCAGCGGTCGCGCCGCATGGTTGCGCCGAGACGGCGCGGGGGTGTGGCGACGGTTGTCATCTGGAGGAGAGCTCTCTGGAGGGAGTTTGTGGCAAGACGGATTGATTATCGGGGTTTTAGGGCGCGGACGGCGCCAGCACCCGGATCGGGCGCGAAATTACGTCCGGCGTCTTGCGGGCTCAGCCTGAGCCGGGCCGGTCATCCGCGCCGAAGAAGTGTTGGAACAGGGCCGCGTTGATCAGCTGCAGCGCCCCGGCCAGCTCGAAGGGCAGCGCCAGGCTGACCTCGGTGAAGAGGTAGCCGGTCAGCATTGGGGCTAGCGCGGCAGCGCCCTGCGTCGGCAGCTGCGCGAAGGCGCCCACGCGGGCGCGCTCGGCGGCCGGGGCTGAGCTCATCACGAAGGACTGGCGCAGGGCGACCCCGAGCCGCTGCGCGACCAGCCTCATGGTGTAGACAACCCCCGCCAGCGCAAGGCTCGGCATCAGCGCCAGCACCGGTAGCAGCAGCGCCTGCAGTGTGCGCGCGATCACCACGGTGCGCACCGTGCCAATACGCGCGGCGAGCGGCGACGCCAGTTGGCTGCTTGCGATCGTGATCACGTTCCCGATCGTGTAGAGCACGCCGATCTCGGCGGCACTGGCGCCGTAGCGCCGGTAGAGCCAGTAGGTGACAAACGGCCCAAACAGTCCAACCGCCACCCCGTTGACCGTGTTGGTGGCCCACAGGCGCCGCACCAGCTGCCAGCTCGCCGGTGACAGCCGCGGCGCTCTTTCGGTCCGGCCTGCTGTTCGCGCACTGTGTGGGTCCTCCGGCTGCTCGTGCGCGGCGCCCGGGTGAGGCGAACGCTGCGGGCGCGGCGGCTGGCGCACGGGCACGGCCAGCGCCGCTGCGAGCGCCGCCAGCAGGGCGGCGGCGATGAACGCCGGCCAGTATGCCCCGGGGCCAGGGTGGGCTCCGGTCAGTGGCGAGCTGAGCGGTGTGGCGGCCAGCAGCGAGCCCAGCAGGCCGCCGGCCGCGCTGGCTGAGGCGATCAGGCCGAACAGCGCCGGTCGCCGGCTGTCGTCGACCAGGCCCGCCATCAGCGCCTGCTCGGCTGGCTGGTAGGGGCCGACCTGGGCAGCGCCCGCGCCGGAGCCCCGGCCAACCGAGCCGACAGCAGCCGCGATGAACAGGGGCAACGTATGTGCGGTGAGCGCGAAGACCACGCAGCTGGCGGCTGTCAGCAGCGGCACGTAGATGAGAAACGGCTTGCGCCCGACGCGATCGGCGGCGATGCCGATGAACGTGCTCATTGCCGCCGCGGCGAGCGCGACGACGCTGAAGAGGATGCCCAGCTCGGTTGCGCTGTAGCCCCGGCGAGCCAGGTAGATCGGCACCACGACGCCGATGAACGCCCGCTGGCCGCTCATCAGTACCCGGGCGCTGAGCAGCAGGCCGGCGTCGCGGCCGCCCGGCAGCGAACGCCGTTGTCTGCTCGAGCCGGGTTGTCCGGGCGCGGACGCATCCATGCCATGGTTGATAGCGGTTGATGGCCGATCCAGGTGGCGCAACGCCGCTTGCAGAGCTGCGAGCTTGCAAGCTGGCGACCGAAACCTTTAGCCGTGCATGATGTTCTCTGTGGTGTCGTGATCAGGAGCCGTTCCCGCCAGCCTCAGGTCGCACGCACGGCGCTGATCAGCGTTCTGTGCGTGCTCGTCGGCCTGCTCGCTCTGCCTGCCGCTGCCGCCGCTGCCGGGCAAGCCCGCCCGGGGCCAGCGACCCGTACTCGGATCGCCACACGGACGGTCGGCTACCACGGACTGCGGCTCAGGGTGCCGGCCAGCTGGCCGGTGCTGCGACTCGGTCGCGACTCGCACGTGTGCGTGCGCTTTGACCGCCACGCCGTCTACCTCGGCACGCCCGGTTCGAACCAGAGCTGCCCCATGCAGCCGGCCGGACGTACCGAGGCGATCCTCGTCACGCCCGCCGGCTACCACGGCGCGCTGCTCGCGCCCGTGAGCCGGCGTGCTGCGCAGAACGGTGCCGGCTCGATGCTGCGCCTTTACAACCGTGTGCATCACGTGGTCATCACGGCGACCTGGGGGGCGCATCCGGGCGTGATCCGTGCAGCCCTGCACCTGCGCTCGCTGCGCCAGGCGGCCCTGGCCACCGACGCCCATGCGCCCAAGCCGATCCCCACACCGGTGCTCGCGCGTCGCCCGCACACGACCTCTTCTGCCAGTCCCGCACTTCCGGGCGAGCCCTACACCGGGCTTGGGTTTGATGTCTGCACAACCCCTTCGGCCAGCGACATGGCGGCGTGGAGCGCGAGCTCGCCATACGCTGCCATCGGCATCTACATCGGCGGCGTGAACGCCGCCTGTCTTGGGGGCAACCTCACGCCGTCCTGGGTGAGCAGCGAGTCGGCCGCGGGCTGGCACATGATCCCGATCTACGTCGGGCTGCAGGCGCCGGGCAACAGCTGTGGCTGTCAGGCGCTCTCCACGACGCAGACAGCCGGCCAGTACACCACCGCCATCGCCCAGGGGACGGCGGCAGCTCAGGACGCGGTGGCGCAGGCGCAGGCCCTCGGCATCGGGCCGGGCAACCCGATCTACTACGACATGGAGGGCTACACCCGCTCCAGCACCACCTCCGGCGCGGTGCTCGCGTTCCTCCAGGCCTGGACCCAGCAGCTGCACCTGAGCGACTACTACTCGGGCGTCTACAGCAGCGGCGCGTCGGGGATCACCGACCTGGCTGACAACTACGGCACCACGTACGTCGAGCCCGACGAGCTCTGGACGGCGGACTGGACCTGCTCGCCGTCCGCGCCGGCACCGACCAGCCCGGCCAACCCGTACGTTCCCGCCGCCGACTGGGCGGGGACACACCAGCTGCTGCAGTACTACAGCGACGGCCCCGGCTGCGGCAACGCCGCAGAGACCTACGGTGGGGTCACGATCTCCATCGACCGCGACTTCATCGATGCACCCACCGCGGCCTACGGCAGCGGCAGCTTCGTCGGAGCGGTGGTGACGACCCCCACGGTCTCGGTCACACCGCGCTACGACGGCTCCACGGACCTGTCGCTCAGCTGGCCGGGCCAGGTCGGCCTAACCCAATACGCCGTCCTGGCAGGACCGTCGCCGACGGCGCTCAACGAGGTGGCCACGGTGCCCGCCGACGCCGCCAGTGTCAAGGTCAAGCTGCCTGACGCCTACGCCTACTACGCGGTGCAGGGGCTTGACTCACTCGGCCAGGTGATGGGCACATCGTCCGCGGTGCAGACGGCCAGCAGCGTGGCGCTCTTCGGTCACAGCGCCTATGTCGGTGCCCGGGGACCGGTTGGGATCCCGGTCGCGTGCTTGAACACCACCGCAACCTGCCAGGTGCAGGCGCAGATTTTCGCCGGCAAGCGCCGGATCGCCCACAGTGGTCTCAGCTCGATTCCAGCGCAGGGGGGCCAGCTGCTGGTGCCGCTCAGCGCCCATACGCGGGACCTGATTCTGTACGCGCGCCAGCACGAGCTACCCGTCAGCGTGACCGTGCAGAGCAGCGCCGGCGCCAAGGCGACCAGGCCGCTCGAGCTGATCCCGTATCTGACCTCGGGCCCGGCTCCAAAGCGGCGTCTGTGGCCAAGTATGGCGGTCCAGGTGATCGGCCAGACGAGCTACGTCGGCAACGGCTGGACCGGTGGCGTGCTGGTCGCCTGTCGGCAGCAGACTCCGTGTGTGGCGCGTGCGAACGTGACCCTGGGTGGCGTCAGGCTGGCCTTCCCGCGAACCGCGACGATTGGCGCGGGCGAGATCGGCTACGTGACCTACCGCCTGACAAACCACGCGCACGAGCTGCTCGCCGAAGCTCGCGGCAACCAGCTCGGTGCGCGCGTGACGATCACCGATGGGCCAAAGCACACGATGGCGCTCGTCTCGCTGGTCGGCTACAGGTAGCCACCAGCCGGTCGCTAGTGCTGCTGCTCGCCGTCTGGCATCGCCAGCACCTGTGTCTCGGTGAAGCCGAGCACGCCCTCGCGCCCGAGCTCGCGGCCGATGCCGCTCTGGTTGAAGCCGCCGAACATCGCCCGCTCGTCGACCGCTGTCGCGTTGTGGTTGTTGAAGAAGATGTGGCCGGCCCGCAGCTGCTTGCCGACGCGCAGCGCGCGCTCCTCGTCGGCTGACCAGACTGACGCGCAGAGGCCGGCCCAGGTGTCGTTGGCAGCCGCGATCGCCTGCGCTTCGCTGTCGTAGGGGATGATCGGCAGCGCTGGCCCGAACTGCTCCTCGGTGACGATCCGTGCCTCGGCCGCCGGGTCCAGCACCAGCGCGAGCCGCATGTAATTGCCGACGCTGGGATCAGCGTCCAAGTACTCGCCGCCCTCGATCACCTCGGCTCCGCCTGCGCGTGCCTGTGCGAGCAGTTCGGTTACGTAGTCGCGCTGACGGCTCATGTTGAGCGGCCCCATCGTGACCTCGGGGTGCAGGCCGGAGCCGATCCGCTGCGCGTCGATGAAGCCGCGCAGGCCTTCAACAGCCTGGTCATAGAGCGCCCGGGGCACGTACAGGCGCTTGATCGCCATACACACCTGACCGGTGGTCATGAACGTGGCCATGCCGATCCGCGCGATCGTCGCCTCGTCGAGGCGCACGTCGTCGAGCAGCACCGCGGGGTCGTTGCCGCCAAGCTCGAGTGTGACGTTCGTGACGCTGGCCGAGGCCATCTGCATGATCCGCTTACCGCCGGCCGTCGAGCCGGTGAAGCAGACGTGCTTTACACGAGGATCGCCGACCAGCACGGGCCCGATCACGGCGTCCTGGCCGGTCACGACGTTGAGCACCCCGGGGGGCAGCAGCGCCGCGACCTTGCGCAGGGTCAGCACCGAGGAGAGCGGCGCCGT
>JAJZID010000065.1 GCA_021810705.1 Actinomycetes bacterium | reverse complement strand
GGGCCTCGACATGGTCATGTACCCCGGCTACGAAAGCGTCGGCCTAAGCTCCTACTCAGCTTTGCTGAGTGACGCTGAGCGCGGGTTGCTCAGCAAAAAACGCGTCGATGCGGCAGCGAGCCGGGTGCTGGAACTCAAGCGAAACCTGGGCCTGACCAAAAAGTAGCCATTTGTCGTTGGAGCAGAAGCCCGGAAGCCGGCATGGACGGACCGCGTTTGTCGGTTCACGGTCGGCGTGATGGTGATGACCGAGCTCCGCGGTGCCTCGAACGCCAAGGCCAAGCGCGGGCTGGGCTGGCAGCCTCGGCGCCCGAGCTGGCGCGAGGGATTCGGGATGTGAGCGACGAACTGCTCAAGGGCCGCAGGCTTACGTCGTTTGCGATCGCCCACAGGATGCTCGGCACCGTCGTGGAGGCTGAAGATGTCATCCAAGAGGCACGGCTGCGCTTCCATCGCGCGATCAGCGACGGCGAGCGGGTCCCCGAGCCGATCACGACCGATGCCTGAGACGATCCGGCGCGTCATGCAGAGCTGGCCGACGCGCTGTCGGTGGCGATCTTCGTGCTGCTCGAGCCGCTGTCGTCCGAGGAACGAGCCGTCCTGCTGCAGCGTGACGTGTTCGATTACTCCAACGAGGAGATCGCATCGAACGTCGGTAAGAGCAGGGCCAGCGTGCGCCAGCTCGCGAGTCGGGCGCGCAAGCACGTCGAGGAGGGCGGCCGCGCTTCGCGACGTCGCGCGAACAGCAAGAGAAGCGGGCAAGCCGATTTTTGCCGCCGTCAACGATGGCGACCCGGGCGCGGTCCTGCTCGATGGCGACGGGCTGGTGGTCGGCATCTGGGCGCCGGAGATCGGACCGGGTCTGCTCCAGGCGTGCGCTCGGTAGTCAACGCCGAGCAGATCAGGCACCTCGGTTCGGTCTCCGATCCCGCCGGATTACTGAGTCGTGCAGCGCGAGACTTACGCCCCGTGCTCGCCGGCCCGAGGCGGCCCGGGTGTCGCCATCGAGTCGGTCATGCTCGCTGTCGGCTCCCGGGCTGCTCGCCTCGGTCCAGGCAGGGTCCGCCAGCGGGAACGCGCAACCGCTTCAGCCGCCATCGCCGGCCCGGCGCGTCATCGCCCTCAGTGCGTCCTCTCCCGAGGGCTAAAACTCCACTCAAAATTCTGTGGGAGAGCCGATCCGCCTCGATCTCCTCGAACGTGTTCGTCTCCTGCCAGACGCCGAGGATGTCCGCACACGGGCCCTGCTCCGGTGGGGAGCTACCGAACGTGACAGGACGGGCGCTGGCGACCTGGTCACTTGGAGTCGATCCGGCCCAGTGCTCCGGAGTCGGCGGCAAGTTCGTTCTGCAGGCGCGTCCATGGTTCCCTGTTGAGTTCGAGGGTGTGGTGCAGGTAGGCGGTGCTGGCATGCTGCAGCAGGGCGACGCGCTCGGGGCTCTCATCGGTGGTCTCGGGGTCGTGGTAGCCGGTGATCCCGCCCGTCGAGTGCTCGGCGCCGAACAGTGTCAGCAGAGCCTTGGGGGCGGCGCTGAGGTGGTAGGCGTCGGTCCACCAGCCGGGGCCGCGAACCGACAGCGGAGAGTGGTCCTGGTCGCCGGCGAGGATGAGCGTCGGCGCGGTCATCTGGGTGAACTCCGGGTTCATGAATGCGAGGTTCCCGGCGGCGAACGGGGTCAGGTCATCACCACCGGTTCCGGTCACGGCGATCAGCACCGCGGAGGTGATGCGCGGGTCGGTCATGCTCGGACCGACCCTACCGGCCGGGTCGACGATCCGTGCGCCGATCAGCGCGCTGGCCGTCGTTGCGCCCCAAGAGTGTCCAGCGAGAGCGAGCCGTGTGCGATCCAAGCGTCCGTGCAGGCTGGCAACTGACCCTTCGATGAGGTCGAGCGCATCGAGCACGCGCACGCGATCCTCGATCCGAGAGCGCCAGATGTGCGGTGTCCGCGGATCATCGGAAGCGAGCGCGAGCGTCCAGGAGTCGAGATGGGTGGGCTGGATGACCGCGAACCCGTCAGCTGCCCAGGCCTGCACGAGCGGGACCTAGCCGTCCATCGAGTACCCGAATCCGTGGGAGAACACGATCACCGGAAGACCACGGCCGGTCGCTGGGGCGGTCACCCGTAACTGCAGGTCATCGCCACGCTCGGGTGCTGCAAAAACGATCGGCGCGGTCACCGTGGGGGACGTCGGCCCAGCATTCGTCGTGTCGGGGATATGAGAAGTCAAGATCTTCCTGCTTGAGGAATCGGGAAGGCTCCAGGCCCATCCGGGGCGGCGGCCTGAGCCGTAAGTGGACAGGGTCTCCGCATAACTGTAGCGGATAAGCGGATAGCATCTCCGTATCTGATGGATGCCCGCACGAGTTCACACGAGCCACGGGATGCCGCACGACGCGCAGACGCCCGGCGCAACCGTGAGCGCATCCTCGCCGCCGCCCGCGACGCGTTCAACAAGCCCGCGGCGGACGTCTCGATGGCTGAGATCGCCCGTCGTGCCGGCATCGGCCCTGCGACGCTCTATCGCAACTTCGCCAACCGCCGCGGCCTGCTGGAGGCGCTCTACGTCGACGAGATCGACGCGCTGTGCGCCGCGGCTGCCGAGACCGATGCGGTCCGGGGCCAGAGCGACAGGTTCCTTGGCTGGCTGCGGCGTTTCTACGACTATTTCGTCAGCAAGCGCTTCGTGGCTGAGGCGCTGCTCGAGCACGCCGGCACCGAGAGTCCGGTGTTCGGGACTGGGTACGCGCGAGTCGTGGCCGCCGGTCGGCCACTGCTCCAAGCAGCGGTCGTCTCGGGCGATATTCGCACAGAGCTCTCGCTGGAGCAGATTCTGGACCTGATCGCTTCCGTCGCCAAGATCCCGGGCTCCGCCGACTACCGACAGCCAATTCTCGAGGTCGTCCTCGCCACGCTCGGTGCCTGACACGGCGGTGCGGTCGGCTCGCCTGTGGCCGCTCCAGAGCAGCTCGGCGACCGAACCGTTCGGCGAACGCCCGCTCACCCTGCGCCGCGGTTTGCCCGACCGTGGACGCGCCGATCGCCGCTAAGCGAAGACGAGCCCCGGGCTTCCACGCTTGGCTGGCTGGCAGGCGTGCCGCGATGTGCTCGGCGGCGGGCTGGTCGGGTGTGATGTCGCGCTTTGCAGTTTCGGCCGCAAGGCGCGCTGCGACATCGTCTGGCAGGGTGACGGCAGGCCCTTGCTCGGAAGTCTGAGTCCGTGTTCGGTGTCAGCTTGCGAGCCTCGGGACGGTTGATGGACGGTCGGCACGGGACCATGTGCCGGGCTTCGGTCGGACGTGGTCGTGCGTTGCGATGACTCGCGAGAACGGCGGTTCGCTGAGGGTCGACCCGGACGCGCTCTGACGGTCTGCTCGCCACAACGCATGCCGCGAGGGCGCGAACGTCGCGGCTTCTCGTTCAGTGGCCGAGTGCGGTCGTTTTGCCCCGAAAGATGCGCCCCACCGAACCCTGGGCCATGCATCACTCGCTGGCCGCCTGAGATCTGCGCGAACGCGCCCGAACGATTCAGTCCAACTGGTTTTCCATCTCAGTACAGTAGGCCCGTGGAGCTCGACGAGTGTGGCGCCACTGCTCAGACTCGCTCTGCGGGCCGTGGTCGCCTTTGGACTCGCTCCACGACCTAGGAAACCCGACGCGCACGACCCATGCGTCGGCGCGCCGCTGCTGGCCCGGTTGCATTCAGATGGAAAACCAGTTCAGTCCATTTCCGTGGTGGTGGTGGTCGTAGTCGAGCGATTCTCGTCGGTCGCGGCAGTCAGCCACTGGACAGCGGAAGGAATGTGAGCGGGGTCGATCTGGTGGACAGCGTCTGACTCGTGGTACTCGACCGGAAGGCCCCCGTCTTGGAGCAACGTTCGGGCGCGGCGCGCGAACTCGATATCGATGATGGGATCGCGGCGGCCGTGGGCGATGAAGACGGGTAGGTCAGGCCGCGAGTCGAGGTGAGGCTGCCAGCCGTCGACGTTGGGAATGAACCCGGAGAACGCGAGGATCCCCGCGGGCTTCGGCCGGCCGCCGGCGAGGCCGAGGGCGTAGCTCATCACCGATCCCATCGAAAACCCGCCCAGCACGGTGTTCGCCGGCGTGATGCCGGTGCGCTCCCACAGCTCGTCATGGAAGGTGGCGAGCTCGTGGTAGGCGGCGTGGAAGGTGACAGGGTCCGGGTAGCCGACTCGCGGCACGACATACCAGTGATAGCCACCGCCGACCGCCAGCGGCGCGCGCGGGGTCACGACATGCAGGCGGCGGTCCGGGTCCAGGACGGCGGCGAGTCCGAGCAGGTCGTGCTCGTCGGCGCCCCGGCCGTGGTGTAGGACGAGCAGGCCGGCGGGCTCTCGCGTCGCCGGTCGTTCACGGTAGATGAGGCCCATGGCGTTCAGGCCTGCCGACCCGCGGTTGCGCGCGGGTTGCTCAGCGGGCTCAAGCTGCGCTCAAGCTGGGGGCGAAGGTGCTCGTGCTGTTTGGGGAGTCGCAGCTCCTCGCCGAGATGCTCGGGGTCCTCATCGACGGCGAAGCCGGGCGAAGTTGTGGCGATCTCGAACAGGATCCCCTGGGGCTCGCGGAAATAGATCGACAGGAAGTAGTCGCGATCGATCACCGGCGTCACCCGCATACCCGCGTCAGCGACGCGCCTCTGCCAGGCGACGTGGTCCTCGTCACGCGAGTGCCAGGCGATGTGGTGCACCGTCCCCGCCCCCTGGATCCCGCGCTCACCGTATGCGTCATAGCTCCAGTGGAAGTGCCGGGTCTCGCCTCCCAGCCGGTACCCACCCTCGTCAAGCTCGGTGAACCCGAGCGTGTCGGTCAGCAGCCCGCGGTCAGCGGCGCTGTCTCGGGCGACGTAGGCGCGGGCGCCCTCCACTCCGAGGATCGCGTGCTCGGTCGGCACATCCGGGTGCAGCGCGCGCAGCGGCGGATTGCCCTCGTCGGCGACCACGAGTTCAAGGCCGAGACCCTCATAGTCCGCAAAGGACAGTGACCTTTCGCCCCGGCGGCCGCCATACCCCCTGCCGGCCAGGCGCTCGGCCCAGAAATCGAGTGCGGCCTCGGACGCGACACCGAGCTGGATCGTATGGACCATCCCCACGCCGGCTCGGCCAGGGCGCGCCCCAGCGAACTCAAACCAGGTCAGGAGCGACCCGGGCGACCCCTGCTCGTCGCCGAAGTACAGGTGATACGCCTCCGGTGCGTCGAAGTTGACCGTCTTCTTCACCAGCCGAAGACCGAGCACGTCCGCGTAGAACTCGACGTTCCGCCGCGCGTCGCCGGTGATCATCGTGATGTGGTGCAGGCCGTCAAGCTTCATCGTTCTCCTCACATCGAGGCCGTAGAGAGTTGTGGAAGTTAGTGTATCAGATACTTGTGCACTCAACTATCTATGCGAGGCGAGCGTTGCAACCACGCCACGGTGGGCAAGGACGACGGCCGGGTTCTATTGCAAAGCCTTGAGGTGGTGGGCACCGACGGCACCCGATCCTGCTCCGCCGCGGTCAGCTCCTCATCAAGCCCGGCCGTTAACCGCGAGAGAACAGGGGGCCGATCGGAGCGAAGGTCTTCGGCCGCCGCCCGCGATGACTCTCCGGCCGCTCGCGCTCAGCGAGAGGTCCACAGCCGACGGACGTGCCCGCCAGGGGTGATCTCGACCAGGGCGCTCACATTCGAGAAGTAGCCACTGTCGGTGTCGGTGTAGACCGTGCCACCGGCGCCGATCGCAAGGCCGGCGGGACTGAACACGTTGGGGATGCTGCCTCTCGTCCCCAGCAACCGATCCAGGCTGCGTGGCGGCACCACGGTCTGGAGGCCTGCTCCGCTCATCACCTCCCCGTTTGGGACGGGCTGCGGCCTGAGCATCCGGCGGACGACTCCCAGGTCTCCGAGGGCCTGGTAGGCGGTGCCATCGGGGCTCGAGGCAAGCAGGCCCGGTCCGCCGCCGCTGCGGAAACCGTCGCCGAGGAACAGCACACGGCCGGAGGCGGTGCGCTCGAGCAGCGACGGAAAGCTCGAGACGAACATGTCGCCGGCGCGGTCAAAGGTGATCCCGGTCGGGTATCCGTCGACGAGTCTGCTCTCGGGTGTGTACCCCGGGCCTGTGGGGCCGGCAAAGTATGAGAGCCTGTCAGCGCGCGAGAGCGCGACGATGTCCTGGGCCGCGATGTAGAGCTTGCCGGCGGGCCCGAACGCGAGCCCGGTCGGGTCGACGAGATCGGCGCCCAGCGCCGGGCGCGATCCCGTTAGATATGGCCCGTTGCCGTGACGCGGAATGCCGGTTCGGCGCGCGTCGCCGGCAACGGTCACGATCCGTCCGTCGGGCAGCACAGCCCGCACGCGATTGTTGCCGCTGTCGGCGAAGTAGACGGTACCGTCGGCGGCGAGCGCGATGCCCGAGTAGGCACTCAGGCGCAGCGCGGCACGTGTCGCGCGTCCGCCGTCGCCCGAGAAGCCGTGGCGACCGCTGCCCGCCACCACCGCGAAGCGGCCGTCGCGCAACCTGCGCAGGATCTGATCACGTGCCGGGTCAACGACGTACAACACGCCCGTGGCGGACACTGCGAGCGATGCCGGCTGCTTGAGCGTCACAGCGACGCCGGGCGCCGCGGGCGGGCTCAGGTGACTGGTCGCCTGCGCCGTGCGGCCGCCACCGCCGCGGCCCGTGAGGGTGACGGTCGCGACGATCAGTCCGGCCGTGGCGAGGCCAAGCGCGACGATCGCGGCGCGCCGCCGGCGCTCACGGCGCCGCGCCTCCCTGAACAGCGCTTCCGCATCCGGACCAGCCGGAGGTTGCTGTTGAACCAGAGTCATAACGCTAGTAACATTAGTTTTATGCCATCTGTCAAGGCTTCGGCCGCTGCAAGCGAGTCACGGCTCACGCTCGGGGCCGTCGACCGCGCCAATTCAACAGATCTACACGAGCAGGTCGCCGCCGAGATCCGCCGCGCGATAGCCGCTGGCGAAGCACGCCCGGGGGAGCGCATACCCCAGGCAAAGGATCTCGCTGCCGTGCTCGGGGTCAACACCAACACCGTGCTGCGCGCTCTGCGCGTGCTGCGCGACGAGGGTCTGCTCGAGGTCGGTCGCGGCCGCGCGATCCGTGTTACCGGGACGCCCGAGCGCGGCGCAATGATCGGCAAGCTCAAGGAGGCAGTCGAACTGGCCCGACGCTACGGCTACCGGCGCGACGAGCTCATCGCGATGCTCGACGCGCTCCTGTAGCGCGACGAGCGCCGTCGCCTGCCATCGCCACCAAGCGGGACCGGGGCGTCAGTCCGCCTCAGCAGGCAAAGTCGCTGTCAAACGGGCGGCTGAACCACTGCGTCAGCGTGATCTGGCCGCCGGTGAACGGCGTCTGCGAGCAGGCCGCCGTGGCGCCGGAGAGGGTTCTGGCTCCGGGTAGCCACTCCGGTATCCCGTATAGCGACCCGGAGGAGGAGTTCGTGCCGCCGGTGACCGTGTTCCACTGCGAGGCCGTCGAGTAGGCCCCGACCGTGGTTGCGCCCGCGGCCTTGAGTCCGGCGATCATGCCCTGCAGGTCGGCCACGTTCATCGTCGTGTCCGCCTGCCAGGTGTTCGCGGTCTCGACGTCGAGCCACCACGGGTAGCTGCCGGCTGAGGCGCTCACGCTCAACAGCGACTCCTGCTTGTTGATGGCTGTGGCTGCCGCCGTGAGCCAGGCCGCATCCTGGCTCGCCTTGTTGTAGCCGTACTGCCAGGCGCAGGCGTCAGAGTTCTCGCCGACCGTGTAGGTGCCGCTTGTGAGGGTCGTGGTCGTGCAGGAGCCATACGGGTCGGTGCTCGCCGAGGAGGTTGGCCAGTCCGCGATCACGGTCCCGTTGTAGACGTTGCCGGGATCGGCGGTGTTCACGTACAGCGACACCTTCGGCTGGCTGGTGGCGCCGGTGGCGGAGCTGGTGGCCCAGTAGAGCTCGCTCTGCGTGTAGCGCGGATACGACGCTGAGGGCCCGAAGCAGGGGTTGAGGTTGTTGGCCAGGCCGCCGGTCAGGCCCACGATCGCAAACGCCGGCGCGGACGGGAGGGCCGAGCCGCACTGTGGGTCGGAGACGTCGTTGCCGGTCGTCGTTGCTGCCCCGCCGCCACCACCGTGGCCGCCCGGCTTGGCGGCGGCGAGCGCCGGGGTGCTGACCGCGCTGATCAGGGCCGCCACCACAACAGCGTGACCGCTCAGGCGGATGGATCGTCTTGCCAGCCTCTGCCTGCTCATCTGCTTGCTCCCCTGGGCCACGGGTGGGCCCGCCCCGACGAAGTGATGCGAGCATCCTAACTCCGTCACGGGTCAAGCTGTGACGTCTGCGCCGAGCGCCATCAGCGAGATGAGATCGTAGGCGACGTGGCTTGCGGCGATGGCTGTCAGCTGGGCGTTGTCGTAGGGGGGTGAGACCTCGACCACATCGGCCCCGACCAGCCGTGTGCCGCGCAGCGCGCGCAGCAGCTCGAGCAGCTCGCGGCTGGTGAGGCCGCCCGCCTCGGGCGTGCCGGTGCCGGGCGCGTGCGCGGGGTCCAGCACGTCTATGTCCACCGACACGTACAGCGGTCGGCTGCCGATCCGCTCGCGCAGGCGCTGCGCCACCGCCACCACGCCGAGTCTGTAGACGTCGGCGCTGGTCACGATCCCGAAGCCGAAGCGGCGGTCGTCGTCAAGGTCCTCGCGGCCGTAGAGCGGCCCGCGGGTGCCGACATGGCAGAGCGCATCGGTGTCGAGCAGCCCCTCCTCGAACGCTCGCCGGAATGGCGTGCCGTGCGTGTAGGCGGCACCGAAGTAGGTATCCCAGGTATCAAGGTGCGCGTCGAAGTGCAACAGCGCGAGCTGACCGTGGCGTTTTGCGAGCGCGCGCAGGAAGGGCAGCGCGATCGTGTGGTCACCGCCGATCGCCACCAGCCGGATGCCGCGCTCGAGAAAGGCACTCGCCTCGCGCTCGATCGTCTCGATCGCCTCGAGGA
>JAJZID010000064.1 GCA_021810705.1 Actinomycetes bacterium | reverse complement strand
CGAGCGCCCGGCTCGGCTGGCTGACCGGCCGTGAGCGAACGCTGACAACCTCTGCGCCCCAAAGCTCGCGCCCCCAGCCTGGTTTGGGAAAAAACGTGCTTCTCAGGAGCCGCAAATGCACAAACTGGCCGGCTGGCGCGAGCTTTGGGGCGTAGAGGACGTCCAGTGGCGCGAGCTTTGGGCTCAGTGGATGAATGCGGTGCGACCGTCTGCCACGTCGAGGATGCCGGTGGCGCCGGCTGCCGTGATGAACCGCAGCTGCGCGTGCAGGGCCGCGGTCACCGTGGCAGGTGTTGAAGGCCGCAGTAGCGTCACGGCGCCGCTGCCATGGATGACCACGCGCGCGCTGCGCCGCCGGTGAGCGCTCACACGCACGATCACCAGCAGGCCGTCAGCGCGCTTTGAGGCCTCGCTGCCGGCATACACGGCCACCCGCTCGGCGCCGCTTGCAACCGACCAGCCGTTCGTGGCGAGGAGACCGGACGTCGCGGGCGAGCGGACCTGGACGCCAAACTGGACGACCGGCGCGGGTCCGGGCGTGCGGGCGCGACCGGCGAGCAGGCTGATCAGCACGATCACCACGACGAGCGTCGCGGCGACGACCCAGCTGCGGTGATGCACAACCCGGTCGGCGACGCGCTGCCTGCCAGCCTCGGGTGACTTCTGATCCTTGTCGGACAACGGCAGGCCTAGCTTCCGGCGGACGCCGCCGCGGGGCGCAGCCGCCGCTCGATCTCGGTCCAGAGCGCCACGTAGGCCACCGCTGCCGCGCTGGCCGGCGCGAACACATTCACGGGATTGCGCTCCTCCCCCATCAGCTCAACCTCATCGGCGGTGGGTATCGCGACGCCGAGCACCGTCAGCTGGTCGATGCCGCGCAGGCGCTCCATCACCTGCAGATGAAGCGGGCGACCGACATCCGCCATCGAGAAGAAGGCGAAGGTCGCGGTGCCACTGCGACGCCCGACCTTACCTGCGCGTGTCAGCTCCTCGAGCTGCTCATAGGCACGCGAGGACAGCGTGGCTGGGATCACCGGGACAAGCAAAGCGTCGGATGCCTCAAACACCGCCTCGGAAACCAGCGAAATGCTCGGCGGACAGTCCAGGAAGATGTAATCGTAGTCAGCTCGCAATGGCGCAAGCACCTTGCGCAGACGGGCAGCGGGCTTCTTGAACTGGTCAAGCGCGAGGTCGAGGTGACGGTAGGAGAAGTCAGCCGGCAACAGGTCCAGGCGCTCGTGGTCGGTGGCCTTGATGTGGTCACGAGCCGAGTCGCGCTTGCGCAGCAACCCCCGTCCGCCACCCTTGACCTTGGGGCGCACGCGAAAGAGGTAGGTGCTCGCCGCCTGCGGATCGAGGTCCCAGAGCAAAGTCTGGTGCCCGGCCGCGGCCGCGAGGTAGGCGAGGTTCACGGCAGCGGAGGTCTTGCCGACCCCGCCCTTGATGTTGTAGGTGGCGATCACCCGGGTGTCGCGCGGTTGGTTGGTCATCGTGTCGCTCTCTGGGCTGAACTCAATCGAATACTCGCGCCACCAGCTTGCGCTGTCGTGCGGACGCGAAGATGTTGAAGCTCGACTCGAAGTGCTCACGAGCCTCCGCCTGGCGGGCCTCGAGCCCCGCAATCACGCTACCGGTGGCAAGCAGCGCGCCGACGCCACCCGGCTGCGCCGCCAGCTGGGGCGCGAGCTGGCGCAGCGTCGCGGCGTGCACCGCGCAATCCTGGTGGCGCCCGAGCACGTCCTGGAGCTCCTTGAGCGCCGCGATCAGCTCGCCCACCGCGGTGTTGTCGAACAACGCCAGGCCGAAGAGCTCGAGCAGATAGCGCAGTTCCTTTCCCTGCTTGCGCAGCTCGTGGTAGACCTGCGGCTCGATTTGTGCACTGATCGCGCCGCCAGCGCGCACCATGCGGCGGTGCAGGCGACGGATCCGTGCCCCGGCGAGCTCCGCCACCCCGATCGCCGCCGGCGCCCGCTGCGCGGCTTCCTGCACCAGGCGCGTGAGAGTGCTGTCAAGCTGCGTGGCCCGCTGGCTGCGCAAACTCACCGTCATCTCGGCCCGTGCGTGGACGAGCCGGCGCTCCAGCAGCAGGCGCAACGGCTCAAGCTCCGCTGTCACCGGGTCGAGCGTCGCAAGCAGCACCTCCAGATCGCGTGTGGGGCCGGTTTGGGCGCCAAGCCAGCGCAGCTCCGCGGCGATACGGGCGGCATCCGCTGGCGCGAACGCGGCGTCCATCTGCCGCACGACGGTGCGCGCCCGCCGGTTGGCGACCCGCAGGTCGTGCAGGAACTCCGGGTCCTCACCGGCCAGAACGCCCGGCAGATTGGCCTGCTGGATCTCGAGCAGACGCTCAAGGACCCGAGCCACCGCCACGTTCGCCGGGTCGTCTGCAGCCATCGGCACCCGCGCCTGCTTCCACTGCCAGGACGGATGCACGCCACCGTGCTCGAGCCAGCAGCGGATTCGGTCGCACTTGCGCTCGTAGCCGCGCAGCGGCGCGAGCGTGAGCCATTGACTGCCGCCGGTCAGCACTCGAAGCTGGATACGGCAGACCAACTTCTGGCGCTCGTCACGCACGTCGATCGGACCGTTTGGCGCCTGGGTCACCCCGTAGCTTGGCGGTAGCGCCGCCCGCACCTGCGCCGCTGCGTCAGCGTACGTGAAGAGCTCGCCGCGAGCGCTCACGCTAGGCCAGTCGCGCAAGGCGCGCGAGCGCCTCGTCGATCTGGTCCTCCGTGACGATCAGCGGTGGTTCCAGCCGCAGGCTCGAGGGGCCGGTGGCGTTCAGCACCAGGTGCTGCTCCGAGAGCGCGCGCCGCGCGAGCTCGACGGCGGACATGCCGGGCACGAGCTCGGCGCCGATAAGCAGCCCTCGCCCGCGCGCGGACTGAACGTACGGGAGCTCCGCGAGCCCCGCCATCAGTCGCTCGCCGGCGCTCCTGACATGCTCGAGCAGCTCCTCGTCGGAGCAGATCTCAAGCGCGACCAGCGCCGCCGCGCAGGCGACCGGACCGCCGGCGAAGGTCGAGCCGTGATCGCCGGGACGCAGCGTGTCGGCCAGGCGCGCGCCGGTCACAAGCGCGCCGATCGGCAGGCCGCCGCCGAGCGCCTTGGCGCTGGTCAGTGCGTCCGGCACGACACCCGTCTGCTGATAGGCCCAGAGCGTCCCGGTGCGGCCCATGCCGGTCTGAACCTCGTCGAAGATCAGCACCGCGCCGGCGGCGTCGCAGGCGCGGCGCGCGGCGGCGAGCAGCTCGTCTGAGAGCGGCAGCACACCGGCCTCCCCCTGGATCGGCTCCAGCAGGACCGCCGCGGTCCGCGGCGTGACGGCTGCCGCCAGCGCGTCGGGGTCCTTCTCGCAGGCCACAAAGCCCGGCACGAGCGGCGCGAACGGGGCCTGCTTGGCCTCCTGCGGGGTGGCCGAGAGTGCGCCGTAGGTGCGGCCGTGGAAGGCATCGCGCAGCACGACGATCTCGCCGCCCGAGCGGTGGCGCCGAGCGAGCTTGATGGCCGCCTCGTTGGCCTCCGCGCCCGAGTTGCAGAGAAAGACCTTGCCACCCAGGGAACTCTCCGACAGCGCCGCGGACAGACGCATCGCCGGCTCGGTGTAATAGAGGTTTGAGACGTGCGTGAGCTGCGCCGCCTGCGCCGTGACGGCGGCGATCACGCGGGGGTGACAGTGGCCGACGTTGAGCACGGAGATGCCGGCCAGAAAGTCCAGGTACTCGTTGCCCTGATCGTCCCACAGCCTCACACCCTCACCCCGCACGAACGCCACCGGGCTGCGCGCGTAGGTCGGGATCGCGTAGCGGCGCTCCAGCGCCTGGAGGTCGGAGAGCGTCACGGCTGGCCACCAAAGGAGCTGATCTTGGTGCCCGAGCCGGCGTCGGTGAAGAGCTCTGTGAGCAGCGAGTGCGGCACCCGCCCGTCCACTATGTAGGCGGCGGTGACCCCGGCCCGCACGGCCTCAAGACACGCGCTCAGCTTCGGTCGCATCCCGCCTGAAACTCCGGGCAGCGCCTGCTCGAGCGCGTCCGCGCCGACCTCGGAGATCAGGCTCTCCGGATCGTTCGGGTCACGCAGCCAGCCAGCCACATCGGTCATGAACATGACCTTGTAGGCACCCAGCGCCGCGGCGACCGCAGCGGCCGCGTCATCGGCGTTGATGTTGTAGGAGTTGCCATCGGCGTCCGCACCGACGCTTGCGATCACCGGTATGTAGTCGGCGGCGATGTGGGTGATCACACCGGTGTTGACGTGGTCGATGTGACCGACGAAGCCGATGTCGGCACCGCTTGGCGCCGACATGCGGCTGGCGCGGAACAGCAGGCCGTCGTCGCCGCTCAGGCCGACCGCCGGCTGACCGTGGCGGTTGATCTGGAGCACGATGTCCTTGTTGACCTTGCCGACCAGCACCATTTTCACAAGCTCGACGGTCTGCTCGTCAGAGACCCGCAGACCGTCGACGAAGCGCACCGGGAGGTCCAGGCGCTGCATGTAAGCGGTGATCTCAGGACCGCCGCCGTGCACCACCACCGGGTTCATGCCCACATACTTGAGCAACACCACGTCGCGAGCGAACTCGTCCTTGAGCAGCGGGTCGACCATCGCCGCCCCGCCGTATTTGATCACCACGGTCTTGCCGTGGAACTCGCGAATGTAGGGCAGCGCCTCGAGCAGCGTTTCCACATCGCGTTTGGGGCGCGGATTGCTCACGTCGTGTACTCCGCGTTGATCGTCACGTACTCGTGGCCGAGATCTGAGAAGTAACGCTCAGCCTCGGCGCCCTCGCCGGGCAACACAACCTCGTATTCGACCTCGTCGCCCGACACGGCTTCGGCAAGCGCCCGCTGGTCGTAGGCGACGTAGGCTCCATTGACGCAGACGACGATGCCCTCGATCGAGATGTCGACGTGCAGCGGCGCCATGCCTGGCAGCACGGCCCCGACAACCTGGATGATCCTCCCCCAGTTCGGATCACCGCCGTAGAGGGCTGTCTTGACCAGCGGCGAGTCGCCGATCGCGTGTGCGAGGCGATCAGCGACGTGCTGGTCGCCGCCCTTGACGAGGACCCTGCCGACGCGGCGTGCGCCCTCGCCGTCCTTGACCACGAGCAGCGCGACCTGCCGCAGCGCCGCGTCGAGCGCTTCGCCAAAGGTGCGTTCGTCGGCCGTCTTGGGCTCGATCCGCACACCTGAGGCGCCCGAGGCGAGCAGCACGATCGTGTCCGAGGTGGAGAGCTGGCCGTCGACGCTGATGCGCTCAAACGAACGCTTGGTGCAGACCGACAGCAGCAGGTCCGCCTCCTCGGGCTCGATGACGGCATCCGTTTGCACGAACACCAAGAGCGTCGCGAACTTCGGTGAGATCATCCCGGCGCCCTTGGCCTGCACGCTGAGGCGCACGCTGCCGGCGCTCAGCGCCACGTCGAGCGTGACCTGCTTGGGAAAGGCGTCGGTGGTGCGGATCGCCTGCGCGAAGTCGTCGCCGCCAGTGGGCCGCAGCTCGCCACCAAGGCGTGGGAGCCCGTCGAGGATGCGCTCGACCGGCAGCGGGACGCCGATCACGCCGGTGGAGGCGACGGCCACCTGGTGGCGGTCAACGCCGGCCGCTGCCGCGGCGGCTGCCGCCATCGCCGCCGCGTCATCCAGCCCGCGGGCGCCGGTCGCGGCATTGGCGTTGCCGGAGTTGACAACCACAGCACGCAGCTGCCAGAGCTTTGCCTCCCGCAGGCTGTGGAGCACCGGGGCCGACTGGGTGCCCGAGCGGCTGAAGCGCGCCGCGCTGGTCGTGGCCGGCGCGTCGGAGACGATCAGTCCCAGGTCCATGGCGCCGTCGGCCTTCACGCCGCAGGCGCCGCCGGCGGCCCGGAAACCCTTCGGCAGCAGGCCGTCCGAAGCCTCGGTTACGTTAGCCGGCCGGCTCACCCATCGGGACTGGAAGAACGAGCCGCTCACCGGGTGATGCCGGTCCCCTCCGGCAGTCCGAACATCAGGTTCAGGTTCTGAACCGCCTGCGAGGCGGTGCCCTTCCACAGGTTGTCGATCGCTGCAAACACGATCGCACGCCCGGTGCGCTCGTCACGGAAGACCGCAATCCGGCAGATGTTGGTCTCGCGCACGGCGCGCACCCCTGGCGGCTCGCTTGCGAGCTCCACGAACTGCTCGTGGTCGTAAGCGTCGTGGTAGAGCCGGTGTAGCTGCTCGAGCGTGACCTGCGGGTCGCTCAGCGTCACGTAACAGGACACGAGCTCGCCCTGGTCAAGCGGCAGCAGATGGGGCGTGAACGTGATTTGCAGGCTGCTGCCGAGCGCCGCGAGCTCCTGCTCGATCTCCGGCGTGTGACGATGCCGCGGTACACCGTAGGCGTTGACGTTCTCATCGACGGTGACGAAGTGGGTCTTCTCGCTCGCCGTCCGGCCGGCACCCGAGACCCCCGACTTGGCGTCGACGACGAGCTCAGCGATGAGGCCCGCCCGTGCGAGCGGCGCGAGGGCGAGGATCGTGGCCGTCGGGTAGCAGCCGGGGTTGGCGACCAGGTCGCAAGCCTCAATCTGTGCGCGATAGAGCTCAGGAAGCCCGTAGACCGCATCGGGGAGCAGCCCCGGCTCTGGGTGTGGCTGATACCACTCCTCGTAGGTGGCGAGGTCACGCAGGCGGAAGTCGGCGCTCAGGTCGACCACACGCACGCCACGGGCGCACAGCGCCGCCACGAACTCGGCCGCGGCTCCATGCGGGTAGGCGACAATCGCAGCGTCAACCTGCGCGTGACGCTCAAGGTCGGCCTCCTCGAGCAGCATCGGCACGCGGTGTTGAGGATAGAGCTCGTCGATCCGGCGGCCCACGTCAGCGCGGGCGGTGACGTGACGCAGCTGAAACACGGGGTGTTCGTGCAGCAGCCGTGCCGCCAGCGAGCCGGCGTAGCCGCCGGCGCCGAACACAGCCACCGTCGGCTGGCTACTGGGCGTCACGGATCCTCCCTCCGAGCTGCCCGTCCACAGCGGCGATGATCAGCTGGCGCTGACGGGCAACCTCCTCGTCGGTGAGCGTGCGGTCGCCGGCTGCGAAGCTGAGACGCACGGCAACCGACTTCAGGCCGGCGCCCAGCCGCTGCTCGTCATGGAAGACGTCAAAGACCTCGCTTGAGCGAAGCAGCGGCCCACCGGCGCTTTCGATCACGGCGAGCAACTCGCTGGCGGGCACGTGCTCCGCGACGACGATCGCGAGATCCTCGTTGACCGCCGGGAAGCTCGTCAGGTCAACGAAGGCATGCGGACCCGGTGGCTCGATCGCCGAGAGCTCGATCTCAAAGGCGGCGACCGTTTCGCTCAGGCCCCAGCCCAATGCCACCCGTGGGTGAATCTCGCCCACCCAACCGGCAGCGACCGCACCGACCTGCACCGTAGCCCCGCGCCCGGGGTGCAGGAACGGGTGCTCAGACCCGGCGATGAGTTGCAACGGGACGCCGACACTGCCGAGCACCGCACCCAGCAGGCCCTTGGCGGCGAAGAAGTCCGCCTGCGGCGGGTGTTGCTCGCGCCAGGTGGGCGCCCGCACAGCGCCAGAGATGAGCGCCGCCAGATGGTGTGGCTCGCGCGCGACACCGCTGCCCCCCGAGCTGTCGGGCAGGTAGACCGCCCCGGACTCGAACAGGGCGAGCCTGGTGGCACCACGTGCGTGGTTGCGCGCGGCCACGTCGAGCAGCGAGGCGATCAGACCGGTGCGCATCCGCGCCTGCTCCGAGGACATCGGATTGGCAAGCTCGACCGCGGGCTCGCCGTCCAGCAGCAGCCGCGCGGAGACGTCAGGCGCTGAGAAACTCCAGCCGACGATCTCGTGCAGGCCATGGGCGGCCAACCCGTCCTCGAGCCTGCGTCGCAGACGCTGTGGGGCCGTGAGCCGGCCAACGGCGGTCCGGCGCGCCGGCAGGGTCGCAGGCAGGCTCTCGAGCCCCGCGAGGCGTGAGACCTCCTCGATCAGGTCCGCCTCGCGCGTCACATCCGCGCGGCGAAAGTCCGGCACGGTGACGTCCAGGCCGTCGGCGGCGTCGGCGGTCCCAAAGCCAATCGTCTGAAGCAGTTCGCGGCAGCGGGCGCGCGGGACGCTCATGCCGAGCAGCCGCTCGATGCGCGCGTCGCGCAGGTGGATCGTCACCGGCGGGGGCGGCGGCGCGCCAAGGTCAAGGGTGCCCGGCCGGACGGTGGCGCCACAGAGATCCTCAAAGAGCCTGGTGGCGACCGCCTGGGCCCAGAGCGTCTGCTCGCTCGCAAGGCCCTTCTCAAAGCGGGTTGAAGCCTCGCTGCGCAGCCCCAGCGCCTGCGAGGTCGCGTGGATGTTCGGTCCGTTCCAGGTCGCCGCCTCGCTGAGGATGCTGGTCGTCTGGTCAGAGACCTCGGAGCGCCCGCCGCCCATCACCCCGGCGATTGAGGTGGGGCCGTCACCGTCCTCGATCACGACCACCCGCTCGCTCAGCGTGCGTTGCTGGCCGTCGAGGGTCTGGATCCGCTCGCCGTCCCGGGCAAGGCGCACCGTCAGCCCACCGCCCGCGATGCGCTCGCGGTCGAAGGCATGCATCGGCTGACCGGTCAGCAGCATCACATAGTTGGTGATGTCGACGACGTTCGAGATTGGGCGCTGCCCGCAGGCCATCAGGCGGGCCTTCAGCCACAGCGGGCTCGGGCCGATGCGCACAGCGTCGAAGATGCGCGCGGTGAAGCGGGGGCACAGCTCGTCGCCTGCCTGGTTGACGATCGTGATGCCGTCCAGCACGCCGAAGCTGCCCGGGTCGTACTCCCAAGGGGCGGGGCGCAACTGTGCTCCGGTGGCGGCGGCAACCTCACGCGCCACCCCGTAGATCGACAGACAGTCGGGACGGTTGGGCGTGATCTCGAGCACCAGCACGTCGGTGGCGATCGGGGCCACATCGGCCAGCGGCGTGCCGGGCGCGTGAGCTTGATCGAGCACCATGATGCCGGTGTGCTCGTCGCTGATCTGAAGCTCACGCTCCGAGAGGATCATGCCCTGCGAGACGATGCCGCGCAGCTTGGCCTTCTGCAGCCTGGTGCCGTCCGGCATCACCGCGCCGGGGCGTGCTACACCGACCGTCTGGCCGGCGGCCACGTTGGGAGCGCCGCAGATGATCTGCGCCGGCGTGGAGCCGCCGGTG
>JAJZID010000063.1 GCA_021810705.1 Actinomycetes bacterium | reverse complement strand
CGCGCCTGGGCAACTACGGTCAGGATCTGACGGTGGGACCGGACGGCGCGCTCTACGTCGCCGATAACACGGGCTTGATCCGCTGCCAGATCAGCGCCGCGCCGGCCGCCTCCTGTGCAACCAACCCGCTGCCGCCGCCGTTCTACACGGGCGCCGGGGCGTTCGCGCTCGGCGCCGGCGGCGGTCAGGTGTGGTTCACCGACGGCCTTGGCGAGCTCGGCTCCTACGGCCCTTCCGGGTTCAGCGGCCCGTTCCCGGCAGCCGGGGTGTCTGACGCGAGCACTGACCCAGGCACGATCGTCACGGCCGGCAACGGCATGCTCTACGCGGCCGCCTCGAGCGTGCCGGGCTCGGGTGTGAACGACGAGCTCGTCGAGCTCGACCCGGAGGCGCCCAATGGTGTGCGCGTGGCCGCCGCGGATCTCGGCAACGTGGTTGCGATGACGGTCGGCCCGGACGGCAACGTCTGGTTCCTGGACGCCGCCAACGGCGGTCTCGTTGGCGAGCTGAACGTCGCCACCGGCGACATCTTCCGCTTCGCGCTGCCTCAAGGCTTGGCGCTACCGGCGAGCGGCTGGCGCATCGCGGCCGGGCCGAGCGTCCCGGGGCCCAGCGGTGACGGGGAGGTCTTCTTCACAGCCACCACCAGCGCAAGCGGTGAGCCGCAGGCGGCGATCGGCGAGGTCACCGGCATACCGTTCCCAACGACCGCGGGCGCGCTGGCGTTCAACGGCACAGTCACCGTTTCGCGCCGCCATCTGGCGGTGCTCACGCTCGCCTGCAGCGGGTCGGGCACCGCCGCCTGCAGGGGACGACTGGCGCTGAGCCTCCGGGTGCGACTGACGCAGGGCAAGCGTCGGCGCCAGGTCGGTCATCGGTCCGCCGGCGTGCGCCGGGGTCCTGTACGGCGGGTGCTGTTCGGGCGGCTGAGCTACGACCTGCGCGGCGGGCAGCTGCGCAGAGCTACGGTGCGTCTCCCAGCGCCCGTCTACCAGTTGCTCGAGACGCTCGTCCACCATCGGCTTGCCGCGACTGTCACGGGCACTCCCAGACTGGGCACGCTGGGCGGCCACACGGTGATCTTGGAGATCACGCCCACGCGCCCGCTGCGACCTGGCGGCCACGGCGGCGCCACGCGCTCGGGAACCCAGCGAAGTTCTCGGCTCAGATGAAGACCAGCAGGTCAAGCCCGTGCCACACGGCGTCCCTGACGGCCGACACCGAGTCGCGCTGGCGCTCGAACTCGGTGCGTGTGTAGCAGTACGGCTCGACAGCCGCGCCCATCTCACCCGCATCCCAGAGCGAGGCGGCAACACGCACCCGCTCAAGCCAAGGCACCGCGTCGAAGCTGTCCGTCACGAGCACGAGCGTGAACCGTGGCTCCGTCTCCGCTGCCAGGCCATGGTCGGCCGCCACCGAAGTCAGTGCGCTGCCGCCCAGAAACGCGCCGTCAAGTTGCCAGCGGTCGCTGACACGGCTCAGGTACCGGCGTAGCTCCGCCCGGTTGAGTGCAAGCGTGCCCTGCACACACCGATTGTCCACCGGCCAAGCCCGTCTGCGCAAGGGGCCACGTGGCTAGACAACAGGTTCCTAACGCAGAGGCTTCGCCCGCCACGGCGCCGGCGCTCAGCTGCTCGCAAACTCCTCGACGGTGTGGGGGCCGACGCAGGCGACGCTGAAGCCCTCGGAGATCCCAGCAGCGACCGCGCGGACCTCGTCGAAGCTGACGGCGTCAAGCGCCGCGATCGAGGCCTCGGGATCGACGTCCTGTCCGAACACGATCGCCTGGGTGGCGGCGGTGCGCGCGATCGCGCCGGTGTTCTCGAACGCGATCGCCCGGGCGCCGGCGGCGAACGCGCGTGCCCGCTCCACCTCGGCCTCGGTGGGACCGTCGTCGCGCAGCTCCGTGACGATCTCCGCCATGCGCCTGAAGGCCTCAACACACTTGCTGCTGTCGAGCCCAGCGCTCAGCTGCAGCACCGGCACATCCGCGTAGGCATGGGGGTAGGAGCTGACCGAGTAGCAGAGGCCGCGCTGCTCACGGATCTCGTCAAACAGCCGCGAGCCCATCGAGCCGCCAAGCAGCGTCGAGTAGATCGTCAGCGCCGCGCGCTGGGCTGGGTCGCTGACGTCGATCGCAGGCCGGTAGGACATGCGCAGATGGGACTGGTTGGAGTCGCGGGCGGTGACCAGGATGCGCGGCTCGTGGTCCGGGGCTGCGAGGTACGGCGGTGGTGCCGGCCGTGATGCGAAGCGCTCGAAGAGCTCCTCAACGCCCGTGTCCGGACCGAGCGAGTCGAGGTTGCCGACCAGCAGCGCAGCGCCGGACGCCGGCGACCACTGCCGCTCGCGAAAGGCGACGATGCCCTCACGGGTGAAGGTCTGGGAGAGGTGCTCGGCCGGTCCCAACACCGGACGGCCGAGCGGGTGCTCGCCGAACACAGCCTCGTCGATCAGCTGCTCGGCGACCGCCGATGGCTGGTCGTTGTAACGGGCGATCTCCTGTACGACCACGCCGCGCTCCTTGTCGAGCTCAGCCGGGTCGAGTGTGGCGCGGGCGACGAAGTCGGTGAGCAGGTCGGCGGCCTCCATGCCCTTGGTCGCGCGGGCGGTGATGTGGAAGGCCACCAGGTCGTGGCTGGTGTAGGCGTTCAGCACCGCGCCGTTGCGCTCCGCCGCCTCGTTGACGTCACGGTAGGTCCGGTACTTTTCGCCACCCTTGAACACCAGGTGCTCGAGGAAGTGGGCCATCCCGTTCTCCTCTGGGCGCTCGGTGCGGGCGCCGGCATCGAAGGCGACCATCAGCGTCACCGCCTGTGTGCCTGCCATGGCGATGCGGTGCAGAGCCAGCCCGTTGGGGAGTGTCTGAGATTCGATCGAGGCCATGAGCAGAAGGTAGCGCCCGCCACCTGCTGCGGGCGCTACCTTCTGCTGCGGCCGGGCAGGCGAGGCTGCAAGTCTGATTGCATGCGGTCTATGTCATGGTGTCGGTGGCCGCGCGGCCGCTAATCTGGCCCGACCCCATGGCAGAGACCAAATCGAGTCCACGCGGCCGCCGGCAACTTCCCAGCTCCGATGCCGCCCGCAACCATGTACGACAGACTCCGAACCTCAAGCGACCCAGCCCGCCGGTGTCCGCAAGCAGCGTGATCGACTTCCGGGCCGTGACCAAGAAGTACGGCACCGGCGCCTTCGGTTTGGACGAGGCCACCTTCTCGGTCGACCGCGGCGACTTCGTGTTCATGATCGGTTCGACCGGCTCTGGCAAGTCGACCGTGATGCGCCTTCTGATCAAGGAGCTCGAGCCCACGGACGGAACGATCCTGGTGGCAGGACGCGACCTGTCCACGATCAAGCGCCGTCAGGTGCCCTTCTACAGGCGCAACATCGGCGTCGTCTTCCAGGACTTCAAGCTGCTGCCGAACCGCACCGTGTATGACAACGTGGCCTACGCGCTGCAGGTGACCGGACACTCGCGCAAGGAGATCCGCGCCAAGGTGCCGGACATCCTGCGGCTCACCGGGCTCTCGACCAAGCTGCACAACTACCCCGACCAGCTCTCAGGTGGCGAGCAGCAGCGCGTATCGATCGCGCGCGCCTTCGTCAACCACCCGCCGCTGCTGTTGGCCGACGAACCGACCGGGAACCTCGATCCGGAAACGAGCATCGACATCATGCGCCTGCTCTACCGGATCAACCGCACCGGCACCACCGTGCTGGTCGCCACCCACGACCACGCCATGGTCGACAAGATGCGCCGCCGTGTGCTCGAGCTCTCACGCGGGCGTGTGGTGCGTGACGAGGCGACCGGCCTGTATGCGCGCGATGAGTCCACGCGCGAGTTCGCCCAGCGCCTGCGCGGTCCCTCCGAAGCACCCCAGATCGTTTAGCCAAGATGAAGCACAGCCTGGGTTTCTTCCTGCGCGAGTCGCTTCGGGCGATGCGCAGGAACGCTGCCCCGAGCTTCGCCGCGCTCGCCACGGTAACCGTGACGCTGATCGTGGTCGGTGTCTTCATCCCGATCGTGCAGGCGACGACCGGCGCCGCCAACAGCGCCGCCGGCAAGGTCATGGTCGACGTCTACATGCAGCGGCACGCCACCCACGCGCAGGACGCCCGCGTGATGGGTGAGCTGCGCAGGCTGCCGCACGTGCAGCGCGTGGTGTTCGAGTCCAAGGCGCAGGCGCTCGCCCAGCAGCGCAGGCAGGACCCGCTCGCCTACGAGCTGCTCTCCGGAAACCCGCTGCCTGACACCTTCCACGTCTACCCGAGCACGCCGAGCGTGGTGCTCACGGTGCGAGCCGAGATTGCGGATGCCGGCGGCCCGGGACAGATGCTCGACCCCGCGATCGCCTCCGTCTCAAATCACACCCAGGACACCAAGCGGCTTTTGACGGTCACACGCTTTGTGACGATCACCGCTGCGCTGCTTGCCGCCCTGCTGATTGCGGCCTCCGTGCTGCTGATCGGCAACACGATCCGGCTGTCGCTCTACGCCCGCCGGCGCGAGGTCGAGGTGATGAAGCTCGTCGGCGCAACCGACTGGTTCATCCGCTGGCCGTTCGTGATTGAGGGAGTGGTTGTCGGCGCCGCCGCGGCGCTGACGGCGATCGTCACGCTCGCGCTCGCCAAGGTGTTGGTGCTCGACCCGCTGGCCAGCAACTGGGGCCTGATCTCGGCGCCGCACACGATCGGGATCGTGCCGCTGATGTTCGTGCTGCTGGTGGCGGGCGTCGGCGTCTCGGCGATCGGTTCCGGACTGTCGCTGCGGCGCTTCCTGCGGGTCTGAACGCTCCGGCGCAGACCGGGCTTGCGCCCGGCTACGCTGCCAGTGTTGTCGATACGTGCCAAAGCCCTGCTGCGACGCTGGCTCGCCGGCGCCGGCGTCCTCGTGCTGCTGTTGGTCGGGGTCTGGTTCGGCGGGCATCCAAGCTGGCTCCCGTCGCCGCTGCGCAGCGTGTTCGTCTCCCAGACCGCGGACGAAAGGCTCGTGCAGACGACGCTCAACCTGATCGGCAAGGACTACTACCGCCGCGTGAACACACAGCGGCTGTTGAACACCGGCCTCGAGCAGGCGGTCGCAAGCCTCGACGACCCGTACTCGCACTACTTTCCGGCGGCTCTGTATCGCTCCTTTGAGCAGGAGACAAACCCGCAGGTGAGCGGGATCGGCGTTGAGGTGGCGGTCACGCCTGTCGACGGCGGCATCGAGGTCGAGGAGGTGATCCAGAGCTCGCCGGCGGCGCACGCCGGCCTCCAGCACGGTGACATCATCACCGCTGTTGACGGGCATTCGCTTGCGGGTAAGACGGTCGCGGCCGGCTCGAAACTGATCACCGGCAGGCCCGGCACCAATGTGACGCTCACCATCCGTCAGCACGGGTCGCTGCGGCGCGTGCGGATCACACGCGCCCGGCTTGACGTGCCGGTCGCCGCCTCCAAGCTGCTTGACTACCACGGTAAGCGGATCGGCTACCTGCTGCTCACCCAGTTCACGCCCACGGCCGCAGCCGAGCTCGGGGCCCAGGTGCAGCAGATGCTCGACGAGCATGCTCAGGGCCTGATCCTCGACCTGCGCAACAACCCCGGTGGCCTGCTGGAACAGGCCGTCGCGGTGGCGAGTCTGTTCATCGAGCACGGGACGATCGTCACCACGCGGGGTCGCAGCCAGCCCACCCAGGTCTACCTCGCACAGGGCGACGCGATCGCGCCCAGGATCCCCATGGTGGTGCTCGTCGACCGCGGCACCGCCTCGTCTGCCGAGATCGTCACCGCCGCGCTGAAGGACCATCACCGCGCCCTTGTGGTCGGCACCCACACCTACGGCAAGGGTGTCTTTCAGGAGCTGATGCCGCTGCCGGGAGGGGCTGCGCTCGACATCACCGTCGGCGAGTTCTACACGCCCGACGGCCAGAACCTCGGCGGCGGCGGCGTCAGGGAAGGCAAGGGCATCACCCCCAACGTCTACGTTTACGACAACCCAAATGCCCCGGGCAGGCACGCACTCACGGTCGCAGAACGCACCGTCGCAGCTGAGATCCGCTGAGGGCGCCGACCGGGGCATGGTGGCGCTCGTCACGCGCCGCGGCAAGTTCCTGGTCGCCGAGCCGTTCTTCGGGCCAGGGCCGCGGCTTGCGCTCAGCCGCGACTCACGCTACGACGTTGGTGACCTGGTGCTCGTCACCGCCGCCGCCTCCGGCCGTCATGGGCGCGGTCAGCGCGCGCGGGTGGTCCGCCGTATAGGTCTCCCGCACGTGGCGCGTGACGTGATCGAGGCGTTGATGCTCGACCGCGGCCTCGCGCGTGGTTTTGAGCCGCCGGTCACGCGCGGTGCACTGGACGCCGCGCAGCGGCCGATCGGCGCTGAGGCCGGGCGCCGCGACCTGCGCGCGCTACCCACCTTCACGATCGACCCGACCAGCGCCCGTGACTACGACGACGCGATCTCCTGTCGGAGCACCGGCGCCGACGCCTGGACGGTCTGGGTGCACATCGCCGATGTGAGCGCCTACGTGCAGCCCCGCTCGGCGCTCGATCGCGAGGCCTACCGGCGCGGCACGAGCGTCTACGTTCCCGGGGCGGTCGAGCCGATGCTGCCATCAGAGCTGTCCAATGGCGCCTGCTCGCTGGTGCCCGGTGAGGATCGCGCGGCGGTCACCGTCGAGCTTCAGATCCGCGGACGCGAGGTGACGGACGTCTCGTTCTACCGCTCGGTGATCCGCTCGGACCGGCGCCTCACCTACGAGCAGGTGGACCGTATCTTCGCCGGTGCGGGCCGTGCCCAGGGGGAGTGGGGGGAGGGCCTGGCCAGCGCCCGTGCAGCGGCACGGGCGCTGGAGCAGAGACGGTCCGGCCAGGCGGTGCTCGTGCTCGAGTCGGCCGAGCCCGAGTTCAGCTTCGACCGTGAGGGCAACCTCACCGGGGTCGCGCCCGTGCTGGCGACCGAGTCTCACCGCTTGATCGAGCACCTGATGATCGCCGCCAACGAGCAGGTGGCGCGCTTTCTCGAGGCCCGGCGCCTGCCGGCGCTCTACCGCGTGCACGAACGCCCCGAGGCGACGGCGGTCGAGCGGATGCTCGACCAGCTGAGCAGCCTGGGGGTGCCGACGCCACCGATGGCAGGCGGGCCGTTGACCGGCCAACAGGCGGCCGAGGTGGCCGGTGAGGCCTCGCGCATGGTCTCCGAGTGGCTCGTTGCGCACGACGGACGCGGCGCGCGGGCGCTGAACCGGATCGTCCTGCGCTCGCTCAAACAGGCCTACTACGACGACCGCAACCGTGGGCACTCCGGGCTTGCGCTGACGAGCTACTGCCACTTCACCTCGCCGATCCGGCGCTACCCCGACCTGATCTGCCACCGCTCGCTGCTATCGGCGCTGAGCGGTGATGTCGCAGCCCCGGAAGCCTCGTGGGTTGCGCAGGCGGGACCGTGGACATCCGCGCGCGAACGGGCGGCGATGGTGATCGAGCGTGACGCCGACGATGTGGCGCGCTGCTTTCTGCTCGAGGCGGCACTGGCGGCGGCGCCGGGGGGTGCCGGGGCCGTGTTTGAGGGCGAGGTGGTCGGCGTGATCGGTGCGGGCGCGTTTGTCGCCTTCGGCGAGGACGGCGAGTACGAGGGCCTGCTGCCGGTGCGGCTGATGCGCGACGACTGGTGGGAGCTCAACGAGCACGGCACCGCCCTGATCGGCACCCGCAGCGGCCGGGCGCTGCGTCTGGGGGACAGCGTCGCGGTTCGGGTAGGTGGCGTCGACGCGCCACGCGGTAGGGTGGATCTGTTACCGGCGGACTGGGACTGAGACGATGGCCAAGGGCAAGAAGCGCAAGGCGGCGGCGGGCGATGTTGCGACCAACCGGCAGGCCGCGTTCAAATACAACCTGATCGAGCGGTTCGAGTGCGGGATCGTGCTGACCGGCACGGAGGTCAAGTCGCTGCGTGACGGCGGCGCGCAGCTCAAGGACTCCTACGTCACGATCAACGACGGTGAGCTGTGGCTGGTCGGGGCCTACATCGCCCCCTATCCGGCGGCCTCGCGGGAGAACCATGCGCCCGAGCGCACCCGCAAGCTGCTTGCGCACCGCAGTGAGATCGAGCGGCTCCGGGGCCGTCTGAATGAGCGTGGCTTCACGCTGGTACCGACGCGGCTGTACTTCTCCGGAGAACGCTCGCGGGCGAAGGTGGAGGTGGCGCTGGCGCGCGGCAAGGACCTCTACGACAAGCGTGAGACGATCAAGTCCCGCGATATGGCGCGTGAGGTGGCGCGCGAGCTGCGCGACGTGGCGCGGTAGACGGTTGCGGCTGCGAGTGGCGGTTGCCCAGCGTCGCCCACGATGCAAACGCACGCGAGTGGGTAGCAACTCGTCGATGCTGCAAAGCACCGAGATCGACGTGCTGGTCGGGCGCGTGCTCGCTGGTGGTGATCCTGAGGCTCAGCTCCAGGCGCTGCATCAGCTCCGCGCGGCGCTTGACGAGGTTGAGCGCAGGCTGGCGTGCGACGCGATCCGCGCCGGCCTGTCGTGGCGGCGCATCGGCAGCGCGCTGGGAATCTCCAAGCAGGCTGCGCACCGTCGTCACCGCGACGGTGTGGCGCGCGCACTCGCTGCCCCCGAGCCGGTTGCCACTGGCGGCGGGGAGCGCGTCGGCGCCGCTGTGCGCTTATCGGTCCCGGCCCGTCGCGCCATCCGTCTGGCGCGGCAGGAGGCCGCGGTCCTGGGCAGCGCGGAGCTTGGGACAGAGCATCTGTTGCTGGGGGTGCTGCGCTGCGGCGACAACAGCGCCGAGCGACTGTTCCAACGCCTTGATATCAAGCTGGAAGCGGCGCGCCGCACGCTGTGTGTGCGAGGCGGGCGCGACGGCAGCGCACGCACGGACGCTGCGCCCGTCGGATCGACGGTCGCCGCGTCACCGCTTGCCAGGCGGCTCGTCGAGCGCGCGCTCGCTGGGGTTGCCGCGCGCCGTGGCGGCGAGCTCACCGCGCTTGACCTGTTGCGTGCGCTCGTGAGCATCGAGAGCTCCGGCGCTGCGCGCACGCTGGCCATGTTGGGCGTTGCGCCGGAGCGCGTCCGTGCTGAGCTGCAAGCGCTCGATCAGCGCCAGCCCGGACCGCGGTCACTGCCACGGCTGTGACGGGCGACGCGTCGGCCGCTACCATCGGTAGAACATAACCCCTGGGGACGACAGGCTTCGACGTGGTCGGATCGTGGGGGTGGTTGCGAGTCGAGGTTCCCGGGAGGCCTCGTAAAAAACCTGGGAAACAATAAGTGCGGACACGCACAACTTTGATCTTGGCCTCGCTGCTTAATCTCAGCTAGCTAAGCATCATCTCGGCCTCCGTTAGCCCACAGCGGTCGATCCGGGATCAATAGTGGGCTCGCTCGGCGAGGATTTG
>JAJZID010000062.1 GCA_021810705.1 Actinomycetes bacterium | reverse complement strand
AACCTGGGACGAGCATGGTCGATCCCCGCATCTACCGCGCCCTGATGGTGGTGGTCGCGTTTGCCGTGATCGTCTTCGGCTTCTCGCTGCAGCGTCGGCCCGCCCCGCTCAGTGCCCGGCTCGCGCCAGGCCAGTTCTTCGCCAGCCTGCAGTCGAACGAGAGCACGATGGCGGCCCGCTACCCACAGCGCAGCCCCGGCTCGGCCGGCGACGCCGGTTTGGCGGCATACCTGGCGCGGGCGCTGGCCGGCGCCGACGGTTCGGGGATCAGCGGCTTCAGCGTGCAGACCCAGCGCTTCACGGCGCCGACGCCCGCAGGACCGCGGACGCTCGAGAACGTGATCGCCACCAAACCGGGGCTCGGCAGCGGCACGATCGTCGTCGTCAGCGACCGCGACGCGCCGACCGCCCCGGGCAGAACCGAGCTCTACAGCACCGCGGTGATGCTGGGGCTCGCCCAGGCGCTGTCAGCCGAGACGCTGAGTCGCTCGGTGACGTTGGTCTCGACCAGCGGGCAGGTGGGCGTCGCCGGCGCAACGCATCTCGCACAGACGCTGTCCGGCCAGCCGGTGGACGCGGTGATCGCGCTTGGCAACCTGGCCGGCGAGGTCGTGCACGGCCCGGTGGTGGTCCCCTGGTCAAACACCGACCGTATGGCGCCGCCGCTGCTCGTCGGCACGCTGGCACACGCGATCAGCTCGCAGGCGGGGATCGCGAACGTGGCGACCGGGCTGGCGGGCCAGGTGGCGCGCATGGCCTTCCCGTTTGCGGTCACGGAGCAGGCGCCGTTTGCGGCCAGCGGCCTGCCCGCGGTGCTGGTGTCGCTGTCCGGCGACCGTCCCGTTGTGGGGTCCGTCGCGCTCGGGCCCGCCGGCCGCCCGGCGGCGCTCGGGACGGCGCTGCTCAACGCTGTGAACGCGCTGGACCGCGGCCGGGCTGTCGGCTCGCCCGGTTCCTACCTGAGCTTGAGCGGCCAGTTGGTGCCGCTCTGGGCGGTGCGGCTGCTTGTGTTGGCGCTGATCCTGCCGGTGGCGGCGGTCACGCTGGATGCCGCCGCGCGCGTGCGCCGCCGCGGCCACATGCTGACGCGCTGGCTGGCCTGGGTGCTCGCCGGGGTGGCGCCGTTCGTCATCGGTCTGTTGGCCCTGCTGCTCGCGCGCGCGTCCGGCGTTCTGTCCTTCGCGCCGGCTGGAGCGGTGGCCGCGACCGCGCTGAGCGGCGGCAACCTGACGGGGCTGCTGGTGGCGTTGGTGGCCGTCGCGGTCTCGTTTTTTATCCTGCGGCCGGTCTTTCTGCGGTGGCTCGCCCGGCGCCTGCCAGAGAGCCGTCGCCGCCCCGAGTCGCCGGCGGCCGATGCTGCTGCGGTGGCGCTCAGCGCGGTCCTGTGCGTGCTGAGCGTGGTCGTCTGGAGCGCGAACCCCTTTGCCGCCCTGCTGCTGATACCGGCGCTGCATCTGTGGGTCTGGCTCGCCCAACCCGAGGTGCGAAGCCGCCGCTGGGCGGTCGCGTTGCTGCTCGCGCTCGGCAGTCTGCCCGCTCTGTTGATCCTTTTCTACTACGCAAACGCCTACGGCCTGTCACCGTTTGCGCTGATCGCAAGCCTCGTGCTGCTGCCGGGCGGAGCGATGTCGCTCGGCGCCGCGCTCTACTGGTCGGTGGCGGCCGGCTGCCTGGCCAGCGCGGGCATCCTGTCGGTACGGGCGTTGCGCGCGGGTGCCGCGGTCGCTGCGGTGCCGGTCAGCGTCCGGGGCCCCGCCACCTACGCCGGCCCGGGCTCGCTGGGCGGGACCGGTTCGGCGCTGCGGCGCTGAGTGCGGCGCGTGCGCGGCTATGGGCCGTCTGTCGATCAGCGCCAGCGCTCGTTAAAGGCGGGGGCGGATCCCTGCCGATCAGAGCGTCAGGATGACCACGGATGCGGAGTCCAGACTAATGACGCTGAAGGATCGGCTGGAGCGGGGCGAGTACCGCGTGGACGCGACCAAGGTTGCGGATGCGATCGTGCGCAGGCCCCTGATGTGGCTGCTGCTTGCGGGCGGCCAGGACAGTCGGGATCAGAAGCTGTGCTCGTAGCCGGCGAGCGGTTCTGACCGCTCGCCGGCGTCACGGAAACGCAACCCGGGCGGGTCGCCGGCGAGCACCTCACCCACCCAGGTGACGGCGGCGCTCGCCCCGGGGCAGGCGGCGAGCGCCGCCTCGATCGCCTCACGGCTGGCGGGCCCTGCGGTGAAGCAGAGCTCGTAGTCCTCGCCGCCGCAGGCCGCAAAGCGCGCCGCTTGCTCGCCGAGCGCGGCCGCGACCTCGGCGACGCCGTCGGCCAGCGGCAGGTGGGCGAGGTCCAGTTCGACCCTCACGCCACTGGCGCGCGCGAGCGTGGCGGCGTCGCTGGCGATCCCGTCGGAGAGGTCGAGCATCGCACTCACGCCGGCGCGCACGAGCGCCCGGCCGGCGGCAAGCAGTGGCCGCGGCCGCGCGTGGCGCTCGCGCAGGGCGCCAGCGAGCGCCGGGTCAAGCGCTGAATCGGGGACGTGGCCCTCATACAGGGCAAGGCCGGCGGCGGCGGCGCCGAGCGCACCGGTCACGCCGACCAGCTCGCCGGGTCTGGCGCCGTCGCGGCGGACCAGTTCGCCGGGGTCATCGGACCAGCCGACGACGGTGAAGCTCACGGTCAGGGCTGGGGCGCTCGTCAGGTCGCCACCGACGATGCTCACGCCGTACTCGTCGGCCAGTCTGGCGGCCCCGGCAACCAGCTTGAGCCCGACCTCACTGCTGCCGGTGGGGAGGCCCAGCGCCAGGTAGGCCTGCACGTCGCCGCGGCACTCACAGCGCACACCCATCGCTGCAAGGTCAGAGAGCGCGCCGGCCAGCGCCCGGTGACCGATCGTCTCGGGGTGCAGCTGCCCTGAGCGAAAATGAACGCCATCGACCATCGTGTCCACCGAGGTGACCGCGTAGCCGCGGCCGCGCACCACGGCCGCGTCGTCGCCGATCCCGAGCACCAGGCGCGGGTCCGGATGGGTCAGCAGCGAGCGCAGCTCGCTGATCAGCTCAAGCTCTGACATCCCGCGGTCAGCCTGGTCAGCCGCAGGGCCAGCGTTAGCGGTGGCGGTAGACGATCCGCGCGCGATCCAGGTCGTAGGGCGAGAGCTCGACGCGCACGCGGTCGCCCGGCAGGATCCTGATACGGAAGCGCCGCATCTTGCCGGCGACGTGGCCAAGGACAACCCGATCCATGTTGTCGAGCTTCACCCGGAACATGGCGTTGGGCAGTGCCTCAACGACCTCGCCTTCGAACTCGACCTTCTCTTCCTTTGGCATCTTCAGCCGATTCTATGTCAGAAGCCGCTTGCGCCGCCGGTCGCCGTCGCGCTCGCGCCCTTTTTGGGGGGCGCGCCCGGCGGATTGGGGGCTCCGGGCGCGCCCGGAGCGGTCGGCGGGCTGCTGGGGGTGATGCTCGTGCTCGTCGGCGGGATCAGCGTCGCGCCGCCGGTGGTGCTGGTCGCCACGCCGGTTGTGCTTGTGCCGGTTGTGCTCGTCGCCGTGGTGGTGGGGGGTGGTGGCGGTACGTAGGGCCTGACGGCGTGTGCGCCGAGGTACGCGACGCCGTGCCAGTACTGGGCGGGCGGCGTGAAGTCGCCGCAGTAGCCGTCCGATGCGGACTGCATGAACTGCTTCCAGATCGGCGCCGCGAGCGTCGCGCCGTAGCCGGGACCGAGCCCGTTGACATCGTTCATGTAGACGTCGGAGTTCGGGTAGCCGACCCAGACAGCGGTTGACAGGCGCGGTGTGTAACCCACGAACCAGGCGTCGGTGTAGTTGTTGGTGGTGCCGGTCTTACCGGCCGCCGGGCAGCCGTAGTTGGCGTCCGTGGCGGTGCCGTACTGGAGCACCGTCTCGAGTGTCTGCGTGCCCACGTAGGCCTGGCCGGGGCTGAAGACCTGGGTCTTGTGGGGGTTGCCCAGATAGACGGTCTTACCGCTTGGCAGCACGACCTTGGAGATGATCGTCGGCGCGATGTGATCGCCGCCGTTGGCGATGGTCGCATAGGCGTCTGCCATCTGCAGCGGTGAGACGCCGATCCGCAGCCCGCCGATCGCCTCCGACGGATTGCCGTAGAGCGGCGCGGTGATCCCCATCGCATGGGCCATGTTGTCGACGTTCTGCATACCGACATCCACGCCCAGCTGGGCGTAGACGGTGTTGTCGGAGACCGCGGTTGCCTGGGTGACGCTGATCGTGCCCGCATAGGTCTTCTCGGCCGTCTGCACCGAGTAGGTTGGGTAGCCGGGCAGCCATCCCGCCTTCAGGTACTTGGAGACGTAGTAGGTGCTGTTGGGGTCGCCGTTGTGGTCGTGGATCAGGGTCATCAGCACGAAGGCCTTGAACGCCGAGCCGGTCTGGCGCTCGGCCTGGGTGGCGTAGTCGAAGGTGGTCTGCCCCTTGCCGACCCCGTAGGTGGTTGAGTTCTGCAGCGCGACGATGTTGCCGTTTGAGGGGTTGATGGAGACCAGCGACGCGGCGGGGTCGCCGGGCTGGCCCTCGTGCTGCTTGATCGCAAGCGCCGCGGCGCGCTGGTCGGCGAGGTTGATCGTCGTGTAGATCTTCAGCCCTCCCCGGTCCACCACCTTCTGGCCCAGGTCCTGCACGAGCTGCTGCTCGGCGTAGTTGACCACGTAGGGCTGACGCATGCCCTGGTAGGAGTCGTTGGGCTTGACCTCAAGCGGCAGTGCCTGCGTGGCGTCGGCGGTCGCCTGGGAGATGTAATGGGAGCGGACCATCGCCTGCAGCACCAGGCCGCGGCGCCAGCGCGCGAGGCTCGGATCCTCGAACGGGTTGTACTGGCTGGGGGCCTGCGGCAGCCCCGCCAGCAGCGCCATCTGCGCCAGATCCAGCTTGTTGACGGGCTTATCAAAGAACATCTGCGAGGCGGCGGCGACGCCGATCGCGGTCTCCCCGTACATCGAGCCGTAGGGGACGTCATTGAGGTACTGGGTGAGGATCTGCGCGTGGCTTTCGCGGTTGGCTAGCTCGGTGGCGAGCTTCAGCTGGATCACCTTGTAGCGGAGGTTGTGGACGGCCTTGATGTTGCTCGGCAGGTAGACGTTTGTGACCAGCTGCATCGTCAGCGTCGAGCCGCCCTGCAGGCCACCACCCACGAAGACGTCCTTGAGGGCGGCGCGCAGCAGGCCCAGATAGTCAACCCCGCCGTGCTGGTAGAAGCGGCGGTCCTCGATCGCAACCGTCGCCTCGCGCAGCAGCTGAGGCTCCTGTGCCTGGGTGAGCGCGGTGCGCAGCACGTCGGAGGCGACGTACCCGAGCGGCTGCCCGTTGGCCGCGAAGAACTCCGAGGTCTGGCCGGGAACGCGCGGGTGCAGCTGATTGATGTTGGGGGCGGCGTTGGCGGTGTTGACGACCCAGGCGGCGAACCCTGCGACCGCGGCTACGCCGATCGTCAAGATCAGGCCCGTTGCGATCAGGAACGCCCGCCTTACAGGGCTCACGTGTTTGCGGGCGCGCCGCTTGCGTTCACGTCGGGTCATCGGGCGGTGACTGTGAAAGGAGCCTCGGGGGCGTTGCCTGGTGGCCGGTGGCGGCGCCCGGACGCCATCCCCGGAGCGCTCGCCGTCAACGGGAGTTTAGGACGGCGTAAAGCGTGAGCCTGACGGAGGCCTTGCGGTCAGCCGCCTGCGACCGGGTCGATCACCGGGTAGCCGAGCAATTCCGCGACGCGTGCCATCGTCGCGTCGTGGGTGGCGACGGTGGCATCGATGCCGGTGTGGATCAGGGACGCGAGGTGGATCGCGTCAAGCGACTTGATGTGCGGCACGATCGCCTCGGCCTGGGCCAGCACCGCGTCGGAGATCGGGATCAGCTGCACGTAGTCGAGCAGCTGATCCCGCCTTGAGACGGGGAGGCCCTCCCGGCGCAGCACGCGGGTGATCTCCGTCTTCAGGAGCCGTGAGGCGATGATCCCCTGGTCTGGGTCGTCGTTGACCGCGTCGATCCAGATGGCCGCGGCGGGTGAGTGCCCGAGCACGACGCGCAGCGCAACGGATGCGTCGAGCAGAAACCGTCTCACCGCTCGCCGCGTTCCTCGTCGATCAGCTCATCGATGGATGCAGCGGTTCGCAGCTCGTGCCGAGGCAGAGCGGCGAGCGACGAGGCGCCAGCTCGCTTGGCGGGGAGCAATCCCGGCTCCTCGCCTGCCGGCACCACGCGCCCGATGATGTGGTTGTGGCGCGTGATGACGTAGCTGGCCCCGGCCTCGACATCGGCGAGCATCGCGGTCGGGTTCTGTCGCAGCTGGCCCACGGTGATTGTCTTCATCCGGAGATCGTATCGGCTCTGCGAGCGATTATCTACGCAGGTCTACAGCTGCGGGACGTGCCTCCCACGGTCGCGGCGGTCATGCGTGCCGGTGCCGGTGAGACCTCGCAGATTGGTGGAGGCCGGCTGTTGGCGAACTGGAGCCGGGCCTTGCGGCGCGCCCGTAGTGGTCGGCCGTCCCGTCGCGCCCGTGGAAGGGCGCTTCGATCAGGCGGGATTGCTGGCGCGCCTGACTCAGAGGTTCTGCCCGGGCGCGTCCAACGTCGTTCGGAGCGGCAGGCAAGCCAGCTGCGGCCGCCCACGCTCCAGACGCCACTGTGCCTCAGCAGCATATGTACATTGTTTTGATGGCTGCTGAACCGCGTGCTGCCGGGCGGTGTCTCTGCGGATCAGTGCGGTATGAGGTACACGGTCCCATGCGGGAGGTGTTTGTTTGCCACTGCGAAGAGTGCCGGCGCTGGCACGGGCATGTGGCGGCGTGCACTGCGGTCGGGCGTGGTGACCTGCGGCTAGTGAGCGACGCCACGCTGAGTTGGATCAAGAGCCCGCAGAGTGATTCTGGCGCTCGGCGCGGGTTCTGTCGCAACTGCGGGTCCGGTTTGTTTTGGGCCGACCCCCATCGGAGCACGATCAGCATCGCCGCAGGAACACTTGACCAACCGACCGGGCTCCACATTGGGGCGCACTGGTACGTCGGGAGCGCGGGTGACTACTACGACATTCCCGATGATCACCTGCCGCACCAGGAACGGGGCGGAGACACATCGTGGGATCCGCCCCGGGAGCCGACCCCCTGAACGGGTGCGCGCGGACGGCGCTCCGACTCAGGCAGCCCGTTCGGACTCGATGGCATCGATGCCCAGATCGGCGAGGTCGCCGAACAGCGTTCCCGCGTACCACCCTTCGCCGTCGGTGGCCGCCGGTGAGAACTGGCCGGCCTCCGGAAAGGCGGCCGACGCCGCTTGCTTGGCGGCTGCATCACGCTCGGCGAGGATCGGGACCAGGGCGAGGGGTGTCTCGGCGTCCGCGGCGGTGACTGTGGCCGCGACGGTGGCGCGCAGTCGCCGGCCGATCCGGACGCCGAACGCCACCAGAAACGAGCGCCGAAACCGGGTGGTGCGGCTGCGCCCGTGACGGTCGACCTTGGAGCCCTCGCGCCGTAACGCCACCGTTGCCTGGACGAGCAGCGAGGTGAACAGCTCCTCGGCCGCGTCTAGCTCGTCGGCAAAGCCGAACACGGTCGTGAACCCAAGGCTCTTCGACCAGACGGCGTGGCAGCCGTTGGCGGTTGCGATCTCGTCGAGCATCAGCGCCTTCGCCTCGGCGTAGGGGTCATCGACGGCGATCCTGCGCCCGACTGGCCGAAGCCGCGAGGCTTCTTGCAGGTCGTGCTCGAGTAGGGCACGGTCGATGCGGTGGCGAGCCATGAGCTCCTGAGCCTTCGCGGTCAGCGCCTCGGCCTCGGCATCAAAGGTCGTTGACTCGGCCTTGGCAAGGAGCGCACGGACCTTGCCGAAGATCGCCGGCGGCAGCGGTGGTACTTCGGCCGGTGCGCTGGCGCGCCAGCGGCCGGGCGGGTCGACGAGGTGTGGCAGGCGAGGCAGCGACGTCAGTAGCGCCATGAGTGCCACCGCGGCGGCCAACGTCTCGGGCCAGCTGCCGCCGAGCTGGCGAAGGAAGAGCTCGTCAGCGGGCCAATCGCGCCGAGCCCCGATCCGCTCGAGCTGGGCCATCCAGCCCGGCTGGACCTGTCGTCCAAGCGCCTCATAGTGCCGGGACTGCGACGCGATCGCCAAGCGAGCCAGGCGAGCCTCATCCACGCCAAGACGCTGCAGCACGATCCGGTCGACATCGGCCGGCTGCCAGCCATGCTCCCACAGGTCAGCGATGTGGCTCTCCATGCACTCAGCAACCTCCTCGCCGACCCGGTCAGGCGGAGCGCTCGCCAGCCTGGTGACAGCCTGTGCGACGCGCTCGGCGCTGCCCGACTGCCGCTCCCAGACCGCGAGCAGGAACAGTTCGCGGGGCGAGAACGACAGATCCGCGGGCGCAGAGCCCCAGCTGTGAAACCCGGAGTGCGTCCGACTGTCATGGCCGCGCGGCTGACCGGATGAGCGCTGCGCTTGAGCGCGCTTACGTACCTTGGCGGCTCGTCGCTGCCGGTTGTTCTTGCCCATCGGGAAACTTGTATCCCAGCCGTCGGACGGTGGCGCCGCTGCCGGCCGGCGCTCCTGGGTACCCCCGCTTGCTAACGGCCGTTCATGCTGGTCCAGTGGCGGCCGCCGTCGGTGGTGTAGTCAAACACCGGACCGATCCCGTACCAGCCGTAGCTCGCGTTGGCGAACGCGAGCTCTCCTTCGGAGCCGGGCACACCGGGTACGACCAGGCTCGTGGCGGCGTGGCGCGACCAGGTGCGCCCGCCGTCGGTGCTCGTGTAGAGGTAAGGGCTCACCCAGGCAAAGAGGTCCTCTGCGTTGGGCGCCGAGAACGGGATGTAGGTGGGCTGGTTGCTCAGCGCGGGGGTGTGGGGCAGGAGGTGCCGGTGCCAGCTGACGCCGTAGTTGCGGGTCGTGTAAACCTCGACGCTGCCTGCGCCCGCCGGTCCGTATTGGGCAACGACCGCCACCACGCCTCGCCCGGACGCGAAGAGATACGGAGCCTCGCAGGCGTAGACGCTCGCCGGACGGCACAGGGAGGTTCTGACCCAGGAGCGTCCGCCGTCACTTGTGCGGTAGATCGCGCCGCTGTCAACCAGGCCGGCGCCGAGCGAGAAACCGCCGCCGAGGCCGTTGCGGGCGTTCGCAAAGCTCAGCGACCCCTGGAAAGGCGGGACGCTGACGCGCGACCAGGTGCGGGCGCCGTCACGGGTGGCGTAGAGGCTCGGCCGCGGGTCGCGGTGGGCCGTCGGCCGGTAGACGATCGCAAACCCGTCCTGAGCGTTCGGGAAGCTGATCGCACCGGGCACCGCGCGGCTCGGGAAGGGGTCAGAGCTCCAGGATCGCCCGGCGTCGTCGGTGAGCACAACCTGGCCGCGCTGCGAGGTTGAGCTCCCCACGGCCGCGGTCGTCTCGCTCGCGCAGTTCTGGCCGCAGCTCTGCTGGGACTGGGCGCCGTCGGCCAGGGCGAAGCTCACCTGGCCGAGGCCGGAGGAGCTTGCCCCGGCGAGCTCCGCGCCCGCGCCGATCGCCTTGACCTGGCTCCAGCTGCGCCCACCGTTGCGCGTGAGGTAGGTCGCCTGGCCGCTATCGACCCACCCGACACCGGGGGCCAGCAGCCCGAGCTGATCGACGCCCGCCGGGCGTGTGATCGCCGTCTGGGCGTGCTCTCGCAGCCCGGCCGCCGGACGTGCCTGGCGGCCGCCGGCGC